>JANXWM010000267.1 GCA_025351145.1 Chitinophagaceae bacterium | reverse complement strand
GTTTGTGGTAACAGGAACACCCATTAAAAACAAAGACTTTAGCTGGGATGTTACTTTAAATTTTGGATTGAACCGCAGTAAAGTGATTGCACTTAGCGACGATGTTAAAATATTTTATTTAGGTGGGGGTTTCGGACGTTCTGCTACACCAGTTGTAGAAGAAGGTAAAGCTTATGGCGACCTGCTCGCATTTAAATGGGCAACGGACGCTAAAGGAAACCATATTGTTTCTGCTAATGGAAAGCCTACTTTAACTCAGGATCAGCAGTATATAGGTAATTTTAATCCTAAAGAAACAATTGGGTTTACAAACTCATTTAACTACAAACGTTTCTCATTACGTATCTTGATGGACGGGCGCATTGGTGGTACTTTAGTATCTGGTACCGAAATGAACCTTGCATTTAGCGGGATACCAGAAGTAACACAGGAAAACAGGGAAGGCGGATGGAATTTAGGTGGTGTAGATGCCAGTGGTGCTGCTATTTCCCAAACAATTACTGCCCAGGATTTTTGGCAGATTGCTTCTGGGAAACGTTATGGTGCAGGCGAATTCTTTGCTTATGATGCTACCAGTTTCAGGGTGCGCGAACTTACATTCGGCTATGATATTCCTGTTAAATCAAATAATATCGTAAAGGCATTGAGGCTTTCAGTTGTTGGTCGCAATTTGCTCTGGTTATACCGTGGCAAGTCACTTCTTGATATTCCAGGTGTTGGTACACGCAAAATGTGGTTCGATCCGGATATGAGTCTTGGCAATGGTAATTTCCAGGGTGTTGAATACGGAAATTTACCTGCAACACGTAGTCTCGGGATTAATTTGCAGGTTACTTTTTAATACTAAATATTAAATTTATAAAATATGAAACGACTGAAAATTATTTTTGACATCAGGGTCTATGTGGTGCTTATCTGTACCAGTACTCTTTTAGCATCATGTACCAAAAAATATGATGAAATCAATACCAATAGAAATACTATTGCTACTGTTGGTGCATCGGAACTTCCTTTTCTTTTTGCAAAAGCAGAGCAATCTGCGGTTCCCAGCATCTGGACTTACCAGGTAGCCCAAAACCTTTTTGCAGATCAATATGCCCAGTATTTTGCATGTACTGCAACTTATTTCCCATCTGACAGAAATGTGATAAGAATGGACTGGGTCGGTGCTGCATTTAGCCCAATTTATACAGATATGGTTCCGCAGCTGCAATCCATTTTAGCGGCTGCTGATCCAGGTTCTGCTGAATATGCATTGGCTAATATTGTTTGGGTACTTGGTTTCCACAAGATTACCGACTATTGGGGTCCCATCCCTTATTCACAGGCTGGTGTGCCAGGTAGCACCGTGCCTTATGATGCACAGGCAGATATTTATGATGACTTCTTCAAAAGGCTTACTGCTTCTGTTGCTACATTAAAAAGTAATGCCACTGCAGTTCCTTATGGTTCTTTTGATATAATTTATGCCGGTGATGTAAGTAAGTGGATCAAATTTGCAAATACGCTCAGGTTGCGCCTGGCACTGCGTATTTCAAAAGTTGATCCTGCACGTGCTAAAACTGAAGCCGAAGCTGCAATTGCTGACGGTGTTATGCAAAGCAGTCCCGGTGACGATGCGCTGATCAAAAAGAGCTTAACAGGATCTGATTATAATGGTCTTTCCATCATGTCAGACTGGAACGAATTCAGGATGAGTGCTTCAATGGAATCTGTTTTAAATGGTTACAAAGATCCAAGGTTGAGCGAATATTGGTTACCCGATGGTGCTACTAAAGATAACCCTGCCGGTAACGGTAAATATGATGGTCTTAGAAATGGCCTCACTTCTACTCAATTAACCGAGACTATCAACGGGGCTACTGCAAATGCAAAAGTTGGCAAAAGATGGTCGTCTCCTGATTTTGGCGGCAATGCCAACTACCTGGAAACACCTCAGAATATTATGTGTTCTGCAGAAGCTTATTTCCTCCGTGCAGAAGGCGCAACTTTGGGCTGGAACATGGGTGGAACTGCTGCAGAATTATATGGCAAAGGTATTACCGCATCTATGAACCAGTGGGGTATTACTGATGCTGCTGCCATTACAACTTATATCAACAGCACCAATACACCTGTAGCTCCAAATGATTATCTTAACTCTCCTGCTGTATCTGATGCTCCTGTAGCATTTTCATCTGATCCTGCTGTGCAGAAAGTGCAAATAGGTATACAAAAATGGCTGGCATTATTCCCTGATGGTTACGAAGCATGGGCCGATTACAGAAGAAGCCGCGCTTTCATTCTCTATCCGGTTGCCAATTCAGACAATCCTGATATTACAAATACAACTACACAGTGGATAAGGAGGATACCATTCCTGCTTTCAGAAACACAGAATAACAAAGCTGCAGTTGATGCCGCAGTTCCTTTACTCGGTGGCCCAGATAAAGTAACCACGCCATTGTGGTGGGATAAGAATTAAATTATTTATGAATTACCAAAAAAGATTCCATCAGTTTAATACCGATGGAATCTTTTTTATTTATAAAGAACCGTTTTTGTTCCCGGCAAATAACAAAGCCAATCGTTCCTTGCGTCGCACTCTTGTACAGCAGAATAACTTTCAGCATTGGGCTGCGCGTGTTTAGCCGCTTGGTTTTATATAACC
>JANXWM010000206.1 GCA_025351145.1 Chitinophagaceae bacterium | reverse complement strand
TAAGCTCAGATGAAAAAATGAATATCCAAATGCTCGACATTATTTGTAAATCGCTCAAAAGAAACGATCAGGTGATTCGCGGCGAAATGAATAAAGAGGAATACACACCTGATGAACTTGAAAAATTTGAACCCGAAACACAGAAAGGCAAACAGGCCAAAATGGGATACATTACCTGTTTAAAAATGCTGAGTCTGGAGGAAGACCAAACCAATAAGTCGCTGATTAATGACCTGGAAGAGTATGTGCAGGGTAAGAAGGAATCCATTAATGCAAAAAATATAAAACCACCCGATTACAGGGCCGAAATTATAAAAGACAATTACTTTGACATTAATGACCGCTATTATGGCAATAACGATATTATGGGGCCGGAACCTATGCACGGCACACATGTATCGGGCATTATTGCAGCGCAGCGAAACAACAATATAGGTATTGATGGCATTGCAGACCATGCGCAGATTATGATGCTGCGAGCCGTACCGGATGGAGACGAGTATGACAAGGATATAGCCCTTGCCATAAAATATGCCGTAGACAACGGTGCCAAAGTAATCAACATGAGTTTTGGCAAAAGCTTTTCGCCCGAAAAGAAGTGGGTTGATGAAGCCATAAAATATGCCGCTTCAAAAGATGTGCTGCTCGTGCATGCGTCAGGTAATGAATCGCACAATATTGACAGTGTAGATAATTTTCCAAATCCAGATTTGCTTACTTTAAACACAAAAGCCCCAAATTTTATTTCTGTTGGCGCAAGCGGCGATGAGCATGTAGGTGCCGGAAAGATCATTGCAGATTTTAGCAACTACGGCAGACAAACGCTTGATGTTTTTGCACCCGGTGTAAAGATCTATTCAACCCTCCCCGGCGGCAACCAGTATGGCTTTTTAAACGGCACCAGTTTTTCTGCCCCTATTGTTGCCGGCATAGCGGCTTTAATACGTTCGTATTATCCTGCACTCTCCGCAGTACAGGTTAAATATGCGATAGAAAAATCTGCAGAAAATTTAACAGGCACCACAGAAGTAACCGTACCAGGATCTGACCGGTTGGTGGAGATGAGTGAATTATCAACATCAGGTGGTTTTGTAAATGCAGATGCTGCAGTGGAACTTGCAGCAACATTAAAACCGGATATTACTGACACTAAAAAGAAAGATAAAAAAAACACTTCCAAACTTATCAATCAAAAAGACGATAAAAATTAAGCTATGCCACGTCCAAACTCAAACGATGCAGCCATATTTTATCATAAGTATATCAACCATGCACAAGGCGATTCTGTTGCCGAAGTGATTGCGAATCATGCCCGGCAGTTAAAAGAGTTTTACAACAACCTGCCCGAAGCAAAGGCTGACTACGCTTATGCTCCCGGCAAATGGACCATCAAAGATTTGTTGCAGCATGTAATAGATGCAGAAAGAATTTTCACTTACCGCGCATTGCGCATAGCCAGGAAAGATACCACTCCTCTTCCCGGTTTCGAAGAGAATGATTATGCCGTAACTGCCAATGCAGGCAGCAGAACTTTACAGTCTTTAAAAGATGAATTTAATGCCGTGCGTACTTCAACAGATTTGCTTTTTAACTCTTTTAACAACGACCAGTTAAACGCAGTTGGTACGGCCAGCAATAACCCCATCACCGCAAATGCACTTGCCTTCATCAGTTACGGGCATTTGCTGCACCATAAAGCTATTATTGAAGAAAGATATCTATAAGAAATTCCCCCCGCATATTTTTTATTGACCCAACTTAAGATTTTTATAGCATCACCTCTTGCGTCGCACACTTTTACTGCATAACAATATGCATCTTTCAACAGCCAGCGAAGTATGAAGCAGTAAGTGTTGTAATTTGCACGCATCTAATTTTGTACAAAAATATTTTCCGCCTCCGGCGGAACTGATGCATGAAATATTACATCATTGCAGGCGAAGCCAGTGGCGATTTGCACGGCAGCAACCTGATAAAAGAATTAAAGAAAATTGACGCTTCAGCCAACATCCGTTGCTGGGGCGGCGATTTGATGCAGCAGCAGGGAGCCACAGTTGTAAAACACTACAGGGATTTGGCTTTCATGGGTTTTGCAGAAGTAATCATGAACCTGCGCACCATATTTAAAAACCTTACATTCTGCAAAGAAGATATTCAGCAGTTTAAACCTGATGTGCTCGTGCTTATTGATTATCCCGGTTTTAATCTACGCATTGCAGAATGGGCAAAACAGCAGGGCTATAAAATAGTTTTTTATATTTCTCCGCAGGTTTGGGCATGGAAAGAAAACCGTGTAAAGAAAATGAAACTTTACATTGATAAAATGCTGGTGATACTCCCTTTTGAAAAAGATTATTATAAAAACAAATGGAACTGGGAAGTTGAATATGTTGGCCATCCATTGGTGGAAGTGATTGATGATTATAAACAAAACAATAACCCCCAATCCATAAGCGACAAACCCATTATTGCCCTGCTCCCCGGCAGCCGCAAACAAGAAATATTAAAGAAACTTCCGGTAATGCTGGAAATAAGTAAATCTTTCCCGCAATACCAGTTTGTGGTAGCCCAGGCACCGGGGCAGGAAGATATTTTTTACAAAGAAATGCTGAGGCCTTACAGCAATGTGAGTTCAGTTAAAAACGATACTTACTATTTGCTTTCACAAGCCAATGCAGCATTGGTCACGAGCGGTACAGCAACGCTGGAAACCGCGCTGTTCGGGGTTCCCGAAGTTGTTTGTTATAAAGGAAGTAATATTAGTTACCAAATTGCAAAGCGCTTGCTGACCATTAAATACATATCGCTTGTAAACCTGATCATGGATAAGTTTGTGGTGAAAGAACTGATACAAAATGAACTTACAGTCGACAATCTTAAGCAGGAATTATCCCTTATTCTTACAGATGAAAAAAGGATCGCTGAAATAAAAAACGATTATGCTTCGCTAAAAAAATTATTGAGTGAAGGTGGAAATGCATCGGCAAAAGCAGCAACGGGTATTTTTAATTTTATTGCAGGATAATTATTATAAGGACCGTGGTTTTGCTGATTTATGATCTAACCGTACAAGAGTGCGACGCAAGGATGCTTAATAGCAATACTTCTGCCCGGTTCAAAAAAAACTACAACTTATTGACCACAAAATCATTTTGCAAACATGGGCAAAATAAAGAACCGCAGCAACATGATGATGAGTGCAATTAAAAACATAAAGATGGAAATGCGGTTCATGCCATGCATGTATTTTGTAAACTTATTGCGCTCTACGTTTGGGTCGCGTTTTTTGATGTAGAGATATTCTCCTATTTGTCTCCAGAAACCCATAAAAATTAATTTGAGTATAAAAGTAACAAGCTTATTTTACTTTAGTTCATTTCTTATAAATGAATGGAATGCTTTAATTTTTTTGCCGTGCTGTAATGAGCACGTATCTTGTTTTGGAAATGAGTTCAGGAGAAACAATATACCGGCACAGTCCGTTGTGGATGCAGAACCTGCTGGTATCTGCTTATGGTTATCAATGGAAGCAACGCCGCTTTGGTGGCGTGTTTGCAGTTGAATACGCCAAAGCAAAACAACGTGAGAACTTTACTGCTTTAAACTGGAAAGCTTACCAACAGGAGCAATTGCAAAAAATACTTACACATGCTTTTGAACAGGTTCCTTATTACAAAGAAAGTTTTTTGCAGCATGGAATAACGCATGATTTACTTAAAACTATTACCACGGAGAATATCAACCTGCTTCCTGTTTTACCGAAAGAAGTACTTCGAAAATATGGCGCCACTTCGCTGCTTGCCGGTACCCGTGAAAAAGGAGGCAGTTTTTTTGCAAGCAGCGGCAGTACAGGAACGCCTACGCAAATACTTTTTTCGCATGCCATGCACCAGCGCTGGTCGGCCTTGTTTGAACTGCGCATACGCAACTGGGCAGGCCTTAACATCAATATGCCGAGGGGAATGATTGGCGGCAGAAGGGTTGTGCCGGGAGCAAAAAGTAAACCGCCATTTTACCGCTATAATACTGTTGAAAAACAGGTTTATTTTTCGGCATATCATATCAATGCGAAAAATGCAGCGGACTATATTGAAGGGATGAAGAAGTATAAAATTGAATACATGACAGGTTATGCCATGAGCAATTTTTTTCTTGCACGTTTTATAAAAGAACAAGGTATAGAAGCGCCGCAATTAAAAGCCTTAGTTACATCGAGCGAAAAACTGACCGATGAAATGCGGCAGGTTTTTAAAGAAGTGTATGGCTGCAAAACTTTTGACGGATGGAGCGGACTGGAAGCATGCGGCCTCATCAGCGAGTGTGAGCACGGCAGCCTGCATATAAGTCCTGATGCCGGCTTACTGGAAGTGCTTGATGATGACATGCAGCCCGTATCACCCGGAATAGCAGGAACCGTTTACTGCACCGGTTTTTTAAATTATGACCAGCCATTGATTCGTTACAACATTGGTGATAAAATAATTTTATCAGAATACGGTTGCAGTTGCGGACGTGCAATGCCGGTAGTGAAAGAAATACTTGGCCGTACCGAAGATGTGATTATTGGTAAAGATGGAAGGGAAATGGTGAGGTTTCACAGCATTTTTAATGGATTGAAATCTGTAAAGCAGGCGCAGGTAATACAGAAGAGCTTTGATGATATTTTAATTAAAGTAGTTAGTGATGGAGGCCTCCTGAAAACCGAAGCAGTCATGATAAACTCAAGGATAGAAAGCCAGTTGGGCACTATTAAAATAATCATTGAAGAAGTTCCCGAAATACCATTAACAGCCAATGGAAAATTCAGGGCGGTAATCTCTGAGATCAAAAGAATTAATTAAGAGCAGATAATTAAAATCATCAGGTAACAGTATAGAAAATATGGTAGTAATAAAAAAAAACAGCATATTTACAACGCGTTTAAAATCCAAGTCCAAAATCTAATTCAATATCAGCAGTGTGAGAATCCTTATCCTGACACAATATTATCCACCCGAAACAGGTGCACCGCAAAACAGGTTGAGCAGCCTTGCTGCTAATTTAAAAAGAACCGGCAACGAAGTTGAACTGTTAACCGCTTTACCCAACTATCCAAAATACGAAACGTTTCCAGGCTATAAAGGCAAATGGCGCATACGTGAAGAAGCTGATGGCATCATGGTAAACAGGTCTTATATTTTTGTAAGCAAGCAAAAAGGTATCATACCAAGGCTTGCCAATTATTT
Source organism: Chitinophagaceae bacterium (assembly GCA_025351145.1). Lineage (GTDB taxonomy): Bacteria > Bacteroidota > Bacteroidia > Chitinophagales > Chitinophagaceae > Limnovirga. Next base: position 374 of record JANXWM010000206.1, on the reverse strand, counting down.
TTCCTTCACTATCAGCTCTTATTACAGTGCCTGTGTGCGGCTGAAAAAGTTTGATGTAATCATCTGCGAATCGCCGCCATTGTTTCTCGGCATTACGGCTGTATTATTAAAAAGAAAATGGAAATGCAAACTGGTATTCAACGTGTCTGATCTCTGGCCCGAGAGTGCTGAAAAAATGAACCTCATCAGCAATAAATGGATCATCAGCCGCTCCTATAAATTAGCCAATTGGATCTATAAAAACGCCGACCTTATCAGCGGGCAAACGAAAGGGATTATTGAAGCTATCAGGGTAATGCAGCCGCAGCAAAAATTATTCTGGTTCCCTAATGGCGTTGATATGGTTACTTTCAATAATCATCATCCATCAAAAA
>JANXWM010000177.1 GCA_025351145.1 Chitinophagaceae bacterium | reverse complement strand
CCGGGCCGTACAGCATAATCAAGCACGCCCCAGAAAAATAACCATGCACAACGTTTTAATATTTTCCTGAAGGAATCAGACCAGCCCATGCCCTGTTCTTTTTGTTTATGCAGTGAATAGGCCATTGATACACCGGCCATGAACATGAAGCCAGGCTGTATTAAATCCCAAAACCGAAGTCCATTCCACGGATGATGAAAGAACTGCAGAAATAGCCCGTTCATAAAACTGCCTTCGGTGGCTTTAAAAAGATGTTCCCATAGTCCTGTACTTTCAAGTGCCAATAGAACCATGATAAAACCGCGCATAAAATCGAGTGACTGCAATCGTTTTGAAGTTTGGGGAGTAACAGTTAGTGATGGCATAGTTGGTTTTTTTTAAGAAGTTACAAAGTAACCTATTTTGTTATTTTACTGCGAAGCAGGCACAATCGTTTGCGTTAATGTGAAAAATAAAAAATAATTTTTGTTCATTTGAATTTTCTGTTCCATATTCGCAGTTCAATGAAAAAGCAAATTATAAATATTGGTTGGTGGTGGCATACAAACTCCGTTCGGGGCTTGTAGAGGCATTGCCAATACTATTCAATATAATTGAGCCCCGACAGAATTTGTCGGGGCTTTTTGTTTATCTGAATGGGGATTTTAATAGGGCTGGGCTCAATATAAAATCAGAAAGTACAAGAGTGCGACACAAGTAAAGATCATTACAGAAACAATTGCCGGGTTCATAAAATATATAGCGTTATGAAGAAGATTGTAATAAAAACAACGTACAAAAAAATGCTGAGCGATGTGTACACGCCTGTGGGTATTTACCTGCGGCTGCGTGACCGTTTCCGCGATACCATTCTAATGGAAAGCGCCGATAACCGCGCATCAGAAAACAGCTTTTCTTTTATTGGTATTAATGCGGTTGGCGGTATAGAAATAAGTAACTACACATCGCTGGAACTCAAGTACCCCGGGCTTCCACCTGAAAAAAGAGCCATCGCAAAAGTAACGGATGTGCCTGCCATGTTATGGGATTTTATGAATGCATTTACCGCTGAAAAACCAGATGATAAAAATGTAACCATTGCTCAGGCATTGTTTGGTTACAGCACTTACGATGCCGTTCAGTTTTTTGATACAATCCAGCTTCAACCAGCCAATAGCAATCACCAATCTGCTATTCCTCTAATGCGCTACAGGTTGTACCAGTATGTTATTGTAATCAATCATTTTAAAGATGAAATGTATTTGTGCGAGAATGTTATACAGGGTTTGGTAAGTGATGCCGCTGCAATAGAATCCCTGATAAAAAGTAAAGATGTTCCCACTTATCCTTTCAAAACTCAGCAGGATGAAACATCAAACATGACTGATGCTGATTATATTGAAATGGTGAAGAAAGGTGTGCAGAGTTGCTTTCGCGGCGATGTGTTTCAAATCGTTCTCAGCCGCAGGTTTCAGCAAAAATTTACAGGCGACGAATTCAATGTATACAGGGCTTTGCGCAGTATTAATCCATCTCCTTATCTTTTTTATTTTGATTATGGCGATTATAAATTAATGGGCAGCAGCCCCGAAGCGCAACTGATTATTAAAGATGGCAAAGCCGTGATGCACCCCATTGCAGGCACTTTCAAAAGAACAGGTGATGATGAAAAAGATAAGGTACTTGCAGATGCATTATTAATAGATGCCAAAGAAAATGCAGAGCATACCATGCTTGTAGACCTTGCCCGCAACGACCTAAGCAGAACCTGTAATAATGTGGTGGTAAGCCATTACCGCGAAGTGCAGTATTACTCGCATGTTATCCATCTTGTAAGCGAAGTAACGGGTAAAGTCCCTCAGGAAAATAATCCGTTTCAACTGCTTGCAAATACTTTTCCTGCGGGCACTTTAAGCGGTGCGCCAAAATTTAAAGCTATGGGTTTAATAGATTCTTATGAACCTACTGCACGCACTTATTATGGCGGCTGCATTGGCTCAATGGGTTTCGACGGAAGTTGCAACCAGGCAATTATGATTAGAACATTTTTAAGCAGGAATAACACATTAACTTACCAGGCCGGTGCAGGCATAGTTGCTCTAAGCCAGCCAGAGAGCGAGTTGCAGGAAGTAAACAATAAATTAGGGGCGTTAAAAAAAGCAATTATACGGGCAGAAGATTTGAGTTAATTTTTTTGAACCAAACAATAGTAATGCTATGAAGCTTTACTTGCGTCGCACTCTTGTACAACAGAATATAAATGAACAAAAGCACGATGAAAATATTAGTATTCGATAATTACGACAGCTTTACGTACAATCTTGTACACCTTGTTGAGAAAATAACACATGGCAAAGTGCAAGTATTCCGCAACGATCAGATTCCGTTAGAAGATGTAAAGGCTTACGATAAAATCATTCTCTCACCCGGGCCCGGCGTTCCCGATGAAGCAGGTTTATTATTGCCACTGATAAAAGAATATGCATCCACCAAATCCATACTCGGCGTATGTTTGGGCCACCAGGCTATTGGAGAGGCATTTGGCGGAAAGCTCACCAACTTAACAAGTGTATATCACGGCGTAGCAACACCCATCAAAATTTTAAACCAGCAATCAGAAATTTTACAAGGTCTTGGTGATACGATTGAAGTGGGCCGGTATCATTCATGGGTAATAAACAGGGAAGGCTTTCCGGAAGAATTGGAAATAACCGCCGAAGATGAAAAGGGTTTTATCATGGCATTGCAGCATAAAACTTTCGATGTACAGGGTGTGCAGTTTCACCCGGAAAGTGTGTTAACACCGGATGGCGAAAAGATCATGAGAAATTGGTTGAAAGTCTGAACGTGGATTTAGTAGGATTGATTGGATTGGAAGGATGAAAAAAGTATAAAAATTAATTTATTTAGCATGCCCGATTTAAAGTATAAAGAAATTACACAAAAAATAATTGGCGCTGCCATGAAAGTACATACGCAATTAGGCAATGGTTTTCAAGAGGTAATTTATCAAAGGGCATTGGCAATTCAAATAGAAGAAGATGGGTTTGGTTTTGTAAGGGAATGCAGCATGCAAATATTTTATAACAACAGGAATATTGGTGAGCGAAGGGTAGACTTTTTTATTGAAGATAAAATTTGTGTTGAGTTGAAAGCATTGCAAAAATTAGAACCGGTACATTTTGCACAGGCAAGAAATTATCTTGAAGCGTTTAATGTTGAAGTTGGGTTGTTAATAAATTTTGGTTCTTTAAGTTTAGAGTTTAAAAGAATCGATAATTTAAAATACAAACAAAATAACAAAACAGATAATCCGCTTAATCCATAAAATCCTACTAAATCCACGTTCAGACATGAAAAAAATACTTCAATTCTTATTCGAACATAAAACACTAAGCCGCGATCAGGCCAAAGAAGTGCTTACCAATATCAGCAAATCCATGTACAACGATCATGAGGTAACAGCATTCGTTACCGTATACCTCATGCGCAGTATTACTATAGAAGAGTTACAGGGTTTTCGTGATGCATTGCTTGAACTTTCCGTAAAAGTTAATCTTAACCACCACGAAACAATGGACATCGTCGGTACTGGCGGCGATGGAAAAAATACGTTCAATATTTCAACACTAAGTTGTTTTATTGTTGCAGGCGCAGGACAAAAAGTTGCCAAGCATGGTAACTATGGCGCATCTTCCATCAGCGGCTCATCGAATGTAATGGAGCAGCTTGGCTATAAGTTTAAAAATGACAATGCCCGGCTAAATAAAGAAATAGAAGAAGCCGGCATTTGTTTTTTACATGCACCACTTTTTCATCCGGCATTAAAAACGGTTGGGCCCATCAGGAGGAACCTTGGTGTAAGAACTTTCTTCAACATGCTTGGCCCGATGGTAAACCCCGCTGCGCCTGCATTTCAACTTGTTGGCGTGTATAATTTGGAAATGGCAAGAATCTATAATTACCTGTTGCAGCAAACGGGCAAGGCATTTACTATTATTCACAGCCTTGATGGATACGATGAAATTTCTCTTACCAACGATACAAAAGTTATAACCAAAGAAGGGGAGCAAATCTTAACGCCTATTCAGTTGGGTAAACGTATTGTTGAAGCGGAAGATATTTATGGTGGCAACACTGTCGAGGAAGCCGCAAAGATTTTTAAGAAGATCATAAAAGGCGAAGGGAGCTGGGCGCAAAATGCAGTAGTTCTTGCCAATGCAGCAATGGCATTGCACTGCACTGGGAAATATGGAAATTATGATGATGCCTATCATGCAGCAGTTAAAAGCCTGGAGAGTGGCAAAGCATTTGGTTCTTTGGAAACATTGATTGCATTACAATCTTAATAAGTTTTAAGTAATGAATATCCTTGATAAAATAGTAGCGCATAAAATAAAAGAAGTACAAGAGAAGCAATCGAAAGTTAGCCGTGAGGAGCTTAAAACTTATCCAGCTTTTGAAAGGAAGACTTTATCACTAAAGCAGTTTCTTTTAGACAATTCTAAAACCGGTATTATTGCAGAGTTTAAAAGAAAGTCTCCTTCAAAAGGGAATATCAATGGCAGTGCAGAGATACTTAAAGTTACAAGCGCTTATGCCTTGTATGGCGCATCCGGTTTATCTGTGCTGACTGATGAAAATTTTTTCGGTGGCAAAATGGAAGACCTTATACAGGCAAGGGTAAATGAAGTGCCCATCCTGCGCAAAGATTTTATGATTGATGAATACCAGTTCTATGAAGCTAAAGCAATTGGTGCAGATGTTATTTTATTGATTGCAGCTTGCTTAACAACACAACAGGTAAAAGACTTTTCAGCATTATCAAAACAACTTGGCCTTGAAGTATTACTTGAAATACATAACGAAGAAGAACTCGGGCATGTTTGTGATGAAGTAGATTTTGTTGGCGTGAACAACCGCAACTTAAAAACGTTTGAAGTGGACATCAATACCTCATTAAGATTGTTTCCGCAAATTCCGGCTGATAAGCTTGCTATTGCAGAAAGCGGCATCAGTAATGTGGATACAATTGTAACTTTAAAAAATGCTGGTTTTAAAGGGTTTCTTATTGGTGAAAATTTTATGAAAGAAAATGATCCGGCAGCGGCATTTGAGAAATTTTCTTACGAACTTAAACAGAAAATTGTTTGATATAAATAAAGTTGTTACACGTTGTCGAATAAAGTTAAGAAAGTATAAGAGTGCGACGCAAGAAAAGTTTAATAGTAGTAATGCAGATTGGTAAAAAATATTTCATCACGATTGGTTGCCGTATAACAAATGAATTGTTATGAGAATAAAAGTATGCGGCATGACACAGGCCAACCAGGTAAAGCAACTCGACGAAATGGGCGTTGAATTTGCGGGATTTATTTTTTATCCAAAGTCGGCGCGGTTTGTTTTTAAAAGCATGCCTGCAACAGAAATAAAAAAGATAAAAGGCAAGATTAATAAGGTAGGGGTTTTTGTAAATGCTGACGCAGACGAAGTGCTTAAAACCGTTGATGCATGTGGGTTGTACCTTGTTCAGTTGCACGGCGATGAAAGCCCAAGGGTATGCGAACGCATTGCGAATTATGTTTCGGTGATTAAAGTTTTTCGCATAAGTGAAAGCGATAATATTGAATGGAAGATCCGTGAATATCATGATGCCGC
>JANXWM010000164.1 GCA_025351145.1 Chitinophagaceae bacterium | reverse complement strand
CCGGTAATAATACTCAGTTTATCAGAAAAGATAATTTCTATTTCATCAATGATCGCGTAATTCTGGATGTGTAATTTCTGAAGCATAAAATTGTGTACTGCGTGCAAATTAGCAAATGTGCAATGAAGAGAAAAAATGATTATGCTTCACACTGCATAAAATTGCAGAATATCTTTTTTGTACCAATCTTCATTGCTGCTATTAAGCCAGGTTGCGTCGCACTCTTGTACTGTTGAATCATTATTCAGCACATTTCGGTCAACATTACTTTATATGACTGGCTCCCTGGCAAGAGCTTAACGCAGTTCGTAAAGCATAAATCACTCTCCTTTACATCTTGCTACACCAGCCTTTGCTTTTTGGTCGAGTGAATCTTTATAATCGTGGTTTTTCATATTTAAACATTTCTGATAATAAGAAATGGCAATATCTTTTTTCCCCTGCTTTTCATACAGCAATCCCAATTGCAATGCAGCTCTTGCTGCATAGTATTCTGTTCTTGTTTCGCCCAGTTTTATGGTTAGAATGTACATTTGTACGGCTTCATCGCTCCGGCCAAGGTCATCGTATATTCTGCCAACCCGGTAAGCAAATTCCAATCGGTCTTCCGGTTTGGTAAAATCGTTGATGCTTTTCCCATACAGTATTGCCAACGCTTCACTGTTGTAACCGCCGTCATTCAGCAATCTCGATTTTAATAAGACCGCATTTGGCCAAACACCGAGCTTTGCATTTTTGAGTGCCTGTTTATCTGCATCTGTAGAAAGGCTTCCTTTCTCCAAAATTTGCTGCCTTGTGCTTTCTGCTGCTTTCATATTACCCTGCAGGTAATAAGTCCAGCTAAGTTTTTCCAAAGCATCTTTTACATAAAACTTTCCTTTAAAATTATGCAGGAAAGAACCAAACGACAACACGGCACCCGAAAGATCTGCGTGATGGAGTGTAGTATAGCCCATCTCCAGATCCCAAACCGGTGTAGCCATATATTCTGGCGAAGGGTTTCTTTTTAAAATAATATTCTTCGCATATTCAGTTTGCTTGTTATTGATGGCAAGGTTCGCCGTCATATAAGCCAGCAGGTGATTGTTGGTAATATCTAATTTCTTCTGCTGCTCATATTTAAAAACATCATCCGGCTTATTCTGAATATAGAAAAGTATATAGCAGTAATAAAGGCTGGCTTCACTTAATAAGAGTTTTGCTATAGGGTCGTTACTGTTTACAAATTGCTGCATCAGGTTAAGCCCGTCCTTTATTGAACCTTTTATACCGAATAAACTGGTGAGCCATTTATATCCGTCGGGTATCGTGCCTGCTACCACCAGCATGGGGCCATAGATCATATTGTTGGGGAGAAATGCCGGAAAGTCTTTCCTGTTGTCTTTTACAAGATTAAATGCTTTTCTGAAATCCCAGCCTGCGGCCCACTGCTTGCCGAATTTTATTTCAACACAGGCTTTTTGCATATACACCACTGTTCGGCAGAAATTGTAGTAAGGCGAGCCTTCAGGGCCATCGTCCAACACATCAAGGTGCTTATTAAAATGCGGCATTTTGATGTCGTATTCCGCAGGGTCTTCATTAAAAAATAAGTTGTAGAAATCTATATAGCTGTCTAAAATTTCTGGGATAAGGTTATCGGGATTTTCTTTGCGGGCCTGGGCTACCAATTGTGTACCTGCATTTAATTTAAGGCTGGTAATTTGAAGGTACGCCTGCTGGCAGGTAGCACTGAAATCGTATATCTTTTCGGCTTTTGTAATTGAAAAAAAAAGAATTGCTGTTAATGTAAGACCGAACTTAATAAGCGGCTTGCACAGTTGCCCAATAGTATTTCTGCAGTACAAGAGTGCGACGCAAGAGAAGCCTGATAGCAGTAACAATGATGGGCCCATAAAATTCATTATTCAAAAAATGATATGCACTTGAATACCCGAAAATAAAAAAGGATGCTGAATGCAGCATCCTTTAAATTGAGTTTACCGTGCTTTAACAGATTATTTTACTTCGGTGTTGTTGTTTAGCTCGTCATCTACAAGTATGCGTCCGCAGTTTTCGCAGATCATTACTTTTTTGCGCTGGCGTATTTCGCTCTGCTTTTGCGGAGGAATAGAATTATAGCAACCACCACAGGCATCACGCTCTACAGGTACAACTGCAAGGCCATTGCGGTAGCTTTTGCGGATGCGGTCGTAAGAATAAAGCAGGCGGTCTTCCATGCCTTTGCGGGCAGCTTCGGAAAGTTCTTTAAAATGCGTTTCTTCTTTTTCTGTTTCGGCAATAATTTTATCAAGTTCGCCTTTTTTGTGGCCAAGTATCCCTTCTTTATTCGCCAGTTGTTTCTTTACGTTTTCCAGCATTTTGGCTTTGTCTGTCAGTTCTTCGTTAGCATCGCGTATATGCTTTTCAGCCAGTTTGCCTTCGAGCTGCTGCATCTCGATCTCTTTGTTAATAGCTTCAAACTCACGGCTGTTCTTTACAGCTTCGCTTTGTTTTTCGTATTTCTTAACATGCTCATCTGCATCTTTAATTGCAGTTCTTTTCTGCTCAATAAATTCGGCAATACCGTTGATCTCTTCTTCGAAACGGTTTTTGCGAAGGTTAAGCCCCTGTATTTCATCTTCAAGATCGCTTACTTCCATTGGAAGTTCGCCTTTCAGGATCCTGATCTCATCTAATTTGGAATCAACTTTCTGCAACTTTACAAGCGAAGAAAGTTTTTCTTCAACTGAATAATCTTTAACTGCTGCCATATTCTGATTTGTAATTTGAAATTTATTTTCTGAATTTTTTTTGAGCCCTGCATTTATTCCCTGATTGAGCTTTTCTTGCGTTGCACTCTTGTACGTTCAGATCAATATTCAGCAATACACGAGTAAGGATAAAGCCATTACAGCAAATTACTGCAATGGCTTTAAAATCTTATTTACCGATTATAAATTTTATACGGTTTTGCCGGCCGCCGTTCTGCAGTTCAACATAATAAATGCCAGATGCCAAAGTCGATAAATTAAGCGCAAAAGCATTTGCTCCTTTTAAGACCTGTTCAGTCTTTGTCATCAATAACCTTCCGGAAAGATCGTACACATTCAATTTTACGTTGCCGGAAATACCACTATTGAAACGTGCAGTCACTTTTCCTGTTGAAGGGTTTGGATAAACTGATAACTGAGTACCGGCATTTGCCGATTGTGCTGAAGAAATTTCACCTGAAGAAATTGTTAACCCACATGAATTGGTTACTACACCCTCTTTTGATGTTGCGGTGCAGCCCTGCTGACTTGTAACAGTTACTTTATAGTTGCCTGCTGCAGTAGCTACATATTTACGCTGCATAGCGCCAGCTATACTAACACCATTTTTGAACCATTGAAACGTATAGCCTGTTCCATTATTAGCTCTAAGGGCAACTGAACCTGCAAGGCAAATATCAGTATTACCTAAAGGTGTAATTTTTGCTTTTGGATTATTTTCATCTATTTGCCCATTGCAATTATCATCAATTCCATTACCACATATTTCGGTAGCGCCGGGATTAATATTGGGATTACCATCATTGCAATCTGTTTTACTTGTAACATAACCGGAAGGCGCATCGCAGGCTGAAACAGAATCTGTTTTACCACCGTAACCATCTCCATCCGCATCCCTGTAAAATGTTTTCATTGTTGTGCATGCAGGAGGCAAGGATTTGGTCCAGCCATCTGCAAGGATGGTTCTCATATTATTCAATGCAGTTAAGTATGCAGGGTTTGTAACAAGATTGGTATACTCATGCGGGTCAGCAATACGGTCGTACAATTCTTCCTGGCCTGCATCCCAAAAATTGTAGTGATATTGATCTGTATAAACAGCTCGGCATACAAGGGCACCCTGGTTCCTTCTCAGTTGAGAGAACACTGCTCTCTTCCATGTTTGCGTTGGATTATCTAATAACCTGGCAAAGCTGGAGCCTTCCATGCCCTGAGGAGCAGGCAGTCCGCATAATTCTGCCAATGTAGGATAAATGTCTACGTATTCTACCATCTTTGAACAGGTAGTACCCCCAGGTTTTCCCGGTACACAAACAATTAGAGGAACATGAAGCGATTCATTAAAAAGGGTTTCTTTTTTCCATAAACCCTCATGTTCCCCAAGATGCTGCCCATGATCGCTCCAGAAAACTACAATTGTGTTTGACCAAAGATTTTGACGGTCCATTTCATCTAACATTAATCCAATCTGTGCATCTACCTGCTGAACTTCACCATCGTATGCATGAATGGTGTTTTTCCAGTCATCATTTGTTTTTATTAGAATGGGATGTCCATTAAAAGCCAGGACAGGAACATCGGCCCTGTCATTAAGGGGTGTATTTGGTAAAATATAATTTCCGGAACCGTTTCCTTTGAGATCGCTGTAAGTTCCATTTTGATCAATAGGCAAAAATTGCTGCACAGATGGATCTCCATTCATATTCCAGTATTTTACACTTGGTGTAAATGGATTATGCGGAAAGTGAGCCCCATAAGCATAAAAAAATGGTTGAGAAACAGGCTGTTTCATTCTTGCCACAAGGTTTCGGGCTTCTACCCCATCTGAAAAAATTGAGTCAGCTGTATTATCAATCCACCAGCTACCATCAGGAGCCAATGCTTTTGTTAAATCAGAAGAATTAGAATGGTTGGGCAACAAACTGCCTTCATTTCTTTCAGGTGGTTCTGCATAATCCCATTTGCAATCGTTTTCAAAAGTGCCGTGAAGAATTTTGCCATACCGCTCAGTATGATATCCATTATTTCTAAAATATTCAGGTAGAAATTGGGGATCAGGCCCAATACTATCACGTGGACGCTGTTTATCATTATAAATCTTTGTCTTATCCGGGCGCCAGCCCAAAAGAAGCGATGTTCTTGACGGGCTGCATAGTGGATATTGATCATAAGTCTGCGTAAAATTCATACCATGTGCCAGGAGTCTTTGCAGATTTGGAGTGGTTGAAACGGGGCTGCCAAGAAAATTAAGACGGTCATTCATATCATCTACTGCTATGAAAAGCACATTATATTTTGGCTGAGATTTAACTACAGCAGGGCAAATAAAAAAACAGACTATGAAAAAAGCGCGGAAGAATTGATTTAATAATTTTTTAGTGACCATAAAGTGTATTTTTTGATTATTTAATTTGCATGATGAAAGCTTTCATAAACAAGTTTGATGCATTCTGGATTTGGGCTCTAAGGCTGAAGTGAAACTATTTTTGTAATGTAACTGTGTAAAGTGGTGTTTTCATTCTACTGATATTAGTATATGCAAGGTATGAAAGAGTTGTGTTTACAGAGAGGTTTTCCCGGATTTTTTGGTACTTAATTTCAAATTAAATTATTAGATGACTGAACCTTTGCCAGGGGCCTGCACTTGTTTGCTGAATACGGGTATAAACGTACAAGAGTGCGACGCAACAGAAGCTAAATGCTTATTGCTTAAGCCAGGCCAATAATATTTCCCTACCCATTGGAATAAAAGGGATACCTCCAAATTAAAACAGGCTGCTTCATTAAAGAAACAGCCTGTTTTTTTATGCTATGAAAACAAGTTATTGAATAATCAATTTTTCTTTATGATTTATCCCTTCGCCAGTAATGGTTAAATAATAACCCCCAGTTGAAAACCTGCTAATGTCAATTGGTATTGACTCACCAGAAAGTGTGTATGAGCCTAATTGCATACCAAGATTGTTAAACAGTTTTATTTGCAGCGTTTTGTGATTATCTTTTACTGTAAGAAATATTGTATTCCTTGCGGGGTTAGGCGCAATAGTAATAAGGTTTGCAGCATCATTGAAAGTCAATGACCTTGACCCTGAATAATTGTACTTTCCGTCTTTATCGATTAACCGGATGCGGTAAATATTGTTTCCTTTTACCGGCTTAAGATCAGTAAAATAATAATTTTGGATATGACTGCTGTTTCCAGTGGCTTTTGTATTGGCGATTACGGTATAATTTCTGCCATCGATAGTTCTTTCGACAACAAATCTGTCAGTATTATGCTCTGATAAAGTTGACCACTTTAATACAGATGTATTATTTACTTTTTCAGCCGTGAAGTTACCCCAAACGGACGGCAGAATTTCCCAGCCAGGTAGAGCGGCAGTCCAGCCGGCAGCCAAAATCCCCCTCATCGTATCCAGTACGTTTGCATATTCAATGTTGGTTACAAGATTGGTATATTCATTGGAATCATTATAGCGATCGTACAATTCTTCCTGGGCAGTGTCCCAATAATTGTAATGGTATCTTTCTGTGAAAACACTACGTGATACCACTTTGTCAGCACCACCATTATCTCTCCTGAGCTGAGAAAATGCAGCTCTTTTCCATGGCTGTGCTGGATTGTCAATTAATGGAGCAAAACTGGTACCCTGCATATTTGGCGGCGGATCCAGCCCGCACAACTGCGCCAATGTAGGGTATAGATCA
>JANXWM010000094.1 GCA_025351145.1 Chitinophagaceae bacterium | reverse complement strand
ACCGGCTTTCCAGTCGGCAGGCGTTGCAACACTGTAGTTAGCGGTTAACTGTAAAGAATCTACTACACGCAGCACTTCATAAAAATTTCGGCCTGTTGAAGCTGGATAAATGATCATGAGTTTTACCAATTTATCCGGCCCAATCACAAACAAAGAACGAACCGTTGCAGTGGCTGAGGCATTGGGATGAATCATGTCGTACAAAGTAGCCACAGTGCGGTCTTCATCAGCAATGATGGGGAAACCTACGGTTACATGCTGCGTTTCATTGATATCGTTTACCCAGCTTTTGTGTTTATCAAGCGGGTCTATACTTACTGCCAAAACCTTTACATTGCGCTTTGCAAACTCTTCCTGCAATAAAGCAGTTTTACCAAGTTCTGTGGTACATACTGGTGTAAAATCGGCAGGGTGCGAAAACAAAATACCCCAGCCATTGCCGAGATATTCATGAAAATCAATATCGCCTGCTGTTGTACTTGCTTTAAAATTTGGCGCCTGATCGCCTAAACGTAAACTCATAATTTGATGTTTTAAGAGTGCGAATATATTAATTCCCTACAAAACAAGTAGACTATTTTTTTTTGAACCAGAATTCAGTTCATATATGAAGCTTTACTTGCGTCGCACAGTTGTACTCCATAACTTTTTTGATCTTTCAACAGCCAATACAAATGCACAGTTCCAGGCAATAAAATTCAGTGCTTCTTTTATTATGCATTTTCATTATTAATTATTCATTGATCATTCTTCTTCACCGTTCTTGCTTTTTGCAGCATCCCCTTACCAAACTTGTTTTTTACATCATCAATAGCTTTGTACAGGTTTGTTTTCTTTATGCCATCGTCAAACAAACTGCCCTGTACTGCATGATTGGTTAATTCGCTTAAACGCACACCCAGTAAGCGTATCGGCTTTCCCTTTTTATATAATTTATGAAAAAGATCAATTGCAACCGGTATCAGTTCATCATCGCGAAAAGTATAATTAACCGTTGTTTGCCGGGAGGTAGTTTCAAAATCGGGATAGCGGATTTTTACAGCAATGCAACCAGCGAGTTTTTCATCCTGACGCAATTCAAAAGCAATTTTTTCTGTCATGCGCACTAATTCGCTCAACAGAAATTCCATGTCCGTTTTATTTTCTTCAAACGTATTTTCGGTTGATATAGATTTTGCTTCATGATAAGGATGCACTTCATTAAAATGCAGGCCATGCGATTTGCTCCAAAGATCAACGCCCCATTTACCCAAACGTTTTTCTAATTCTTCAACACTGTGTTTATTAATATCGCCGATCAGGTTGATACCCATCTCTTTTAAAGCGATGAATGTTTGCCCGCCCACACCCGGAATTTTATTCACCGGCAGCGGTGCCAAAAATTCCCTTTCCCTGCCCGGCTGCACAAAAATATAGCCATTGGGTTTGGCTTCATCTGTAGCAATCTTTGCAATCATTTTATTGGTAGCGAGTGCAAAAGAAATGGGCAGTTTGGTTTCATCAATAATTTCCTGGCGCAGGTCAATTACCCATTGAAACACATCAAAATATTTATCCATTCCCGTGAGGTCAAGATAAAATTCATCAATGCTTGCCTTCTCAAACAATGGCGCTTTTGCCGCAATAATATTGGTAACCCAGCGTGAAAACCTGCTGTATTCGCCACGTGTACCACGCACAATAATTGCCTGCGGACAAAGCTGCATGGCTTTCTTCATTGGCATGGCAGAATGAATGCCGAACTTACGAGCCGCATAGCTGCAGGCCGCCACCACACCGCGTTCTGCACTGCCGCCAACCAGCACAGGTTTATCTTTCAACGAAGGATCGTTGAGCACTTCCACACTCACAAAAAATGAGTCAAGATCAAAATGGGCAATATATCGCTGCGGTTGTTCCATTATTCCTGCTAAGTTAAAAAAGATATTTTGAGCCGGGCAGCAGAATATGAATTATGCTTTACTTGCGTCGCACTCTTGTACGTTTGGATTATATAATGGGCTTTTATCTAAGCGAAGATTGAAGCAAAAATTTTAACCGCAGAGACGCGGAGACGCAAAGTATTTTC
>JANXWM010000059.1 GCA_025351145.1 Chitinophagaceae bacterium | reverse complement strand
TTATTGCTTGCCTGAACTAAAAATTCGAGGCCGTCTATCTTAGGCATTTTAATGTCGCACAAAACAACATCGTAGGTTTTTTCACCAAACATTTTTAACCCCTCTTCTCCATCGGCTGCCTCATCAACTTTAAAGCCTTCGTAGCTAAGAATTTCACTAAGGGTTTTACGTATTGCCCTTTCATCGTCAATTATAAGAATATGCTGCATCCGTTAAAAGTTTACATGCTAAGATATAGTTATTAAAGCCCAAAATTCAACAAATTATTTTGTAGTTGCAAGAGTAATAAACTGAAGAAAAATGATGAGCCGGGCTGAAGAATATGAATGAGGCTTTTGTTGCGTCGCACTCTTGTACTGTTGAATAGCTTTCGGCTTTTGGCTGCACGTTGCACGCTGTCGCATATATGCCTGCAGCTTGTGGCTTTCAGCCTGCAGCGGAATAATGTCCCGAACGTACAAGAGTGCGACGCAAGAGGCGATGCACAAAGAGCTTATGCCCGGCCCAAAAAAAATAAATCAAAAAGAGATACAGCTAAAATTGAATCTTTATACCGCCATAATAATTTCTTGATGGTGCTGCATTAAAATAGCGTGAACCAGCGGCATTGATATCGTTGCCCAGGCTGTATACTTCATTAAGCAGGTTATCGGCACCGGCAAAAACATCAAGGGAATATTTGCTGAATATAAATGCCCTGCCCAATTTTAATTGCAAAAGATGATAGGGCTTTGCAGAAGCTGTATTGGCATCGTTCAACACAATGGAAGAAGTATAATTAAATGTGATGTTTGCATAATAATGGTGCTTCGTTTTTATATCAATGCCGCTTACGTTTACAGTGCGTGGTACACCTGTTAATTTATTACCTGAATAATCAGTTGAACCAATAACATATTCGTTGAACCGGTAAGGCTGATAGGTAAAACTGTTCCATACATTAAGCGAAGTAATCAAATGATTTTTATTACTGATCACATGGCCATTGAGCCAAACTTCTACACCCTTCTGAATGGTACTTCCTGCATTTACAAAATAATCTGCACCATTGTCATCAGTGCGGCGTACAATAGCATTCTTAAGATTAAAATAATAAAAGGATGCATTGTATTCTAACCTGTTTTTTAGGATGGCACCTTTTAAACCCGATTCGTAGTTCCAGCCATATTCGGGCTGCAGTTCGTAATTAATAATGCCGGTTGAAGGCCTTACTTCCGAGAGTGCAGGAGGCGAAAATCCTTTTGAAATATTTGTATAAAATGAAACATCTTTTGTGATAGAATAAGATGCCCCAAACCGTGGACTAACCGTAGGCCCTGCATTTTTTATTTTAGGATAAACCTGCGTATTATCAGTAGTTCTGTTGTACCAGTAACGAACTTCATTTCTGCTGGCACCTGCCTGAAGAAATAACTTATTTCCTACCTGCATATTTACCTGTGCAAATAAAAAATATTGTGTTACATGAACCTTGTCTTTATACTGCGTTGTATCCTGTACACCGCCTTTGTTGCCGTAAACCCTTATGTAAGAATCATTATACTGAACCTCGGCCCCTGCATTTGCATCAAGTGTAAAACCGTTACGTTTAATTCCATAATGAAAATCTGTTCTGCCACTGTAATTCCATTCCTTTCTACGCTCATAATTAAGAATAGCAGGATTTTGAAAATCTGTTTTATTAATAACAACCGAAGTGATATTTCCAAAGTTTGTGGTAAATGCAGAACGCAGCGTAGCTGCTGCCAATGCTGTTTCATTGTTTACCTCAGCTTTCTGCGCAATAGCACCGGGAACAGTTGCTGTTGATGGCCTTGCCTGTTTTGGATCCAGATCAAGTTGAGCCTGTGTTAACCCGCCCGGGGTTTCATAATTCAGTTTTGCATAAAAGCCCTGCAAAGCAAGCGTTTCTTTTGAACTGATATTCCACCTGCTGTTCCATTTAATCACATCTCTTTTTAAAGCTGATTGCTGCCGGTAGCCATCGCTTTCTAAGTGTGATTGCTGCAGGTTAGAAACAAATTTTTTATCGCCATAACGCCAGCCTGCCTGTTCACTAAACAAACCAAAAGAACCGCCGGTTAAGCCGGCATTGAATACATTTTTTTTATCCGGCTTACTGTCATCGCTATGCAGTATTACAGCACCACCTGTATTGGCTCCATAAAAGCTGGAAGCAGGGCCTTTGACGATCTCGACTGACTGCAGATTGTTTACATCAATCAGGTTTAAGTAAGTGTTGCCCGCTGCATCAGTTAATGGAACATCATCCCAGTATATTTTTATATTTCTTATGCCAAAAGGTGAACGCAGTAAACTGCCACGAACAGATAAACGGTAACTGCCGGGAGAACGCTCTTCCATTCTTATGCCTGGTACAGTGTTCATGGCGGGCACTAAGCTGTTTCCATCAAAACGAAGGAGGTTTTTTTTACTTAATAATGCAATGGAAGCTGGTACATCTTTCCATTTAAGCCGCGAAGAGAATGCAGTTACGGTTACATTTTGCAACGACGAACTGTCGCTTAAAACAATAGTGCTGTCTGTATTTTGCGCAAAAGAAGCCATACTGAGCAAAGCACATAAAAACAGCATAGCTGTTTTTATAACTGCAGGTGAATGATTACCGGTTGAATATTTTTTTACCGTAAGTGCTTTTGTCGAAACATAATCCGAAAGTACAAGAGTGCGACGCAAGTAAAGCTTCATAGTAGTGATTCAGTTTGATACCAAAGTAAAATAAAAAATCCCGATATAATTTTTATACCGGGATAATATGTTGAATGTTTGACCTGGTTACTTCTTAAGATACATTGCCTCTTTAACCAGTTTTACCGTTCTTGGCACATCGGGTATGGCCAGTGCTGCAAGGTTGGGTGCATAATGCATGGGTGCATCGGCACTGGTAATTCTTAGAACAGGCGCATCTAAATAATCGAAGCCTTCTTTTTGAATACGGTAAGCAATTTCTGAAGAAACAGAACACATGGGCCACTGCTCTTCTACTATTACCAAACGGTTTGTTTTCTTTACACTTTCAAGAATGGTATGCCAGTCTAAAGGGCGAATGGTCCTCAGGTCTATCACTTCTGCACTTATGCCCTCTTTCTCCAGTTCTGCTGCTGCACCTGAGGCAACTTTCATCATTTTGTTGTAAGAGACAATCGTTACATCGGTACCAGCTCTTGTTACAGCGGCTTTGCCCAGTTCTATGTAATATTCTTCTTCCGGTACTTCACATTTTTCTCCATACATCACTTCACTTTCCATAAAGATCACCGGGTCTTCTTCGTACCGGATGGATTGTTTTAGCAAGCCTTTGGCATCGTACCCATTGGAAGGCGAAACAACTTTTAATCCGGGAATATTGGCATAATAACTTTCGAATGCCGTAGAGTGTTGCGCACCTAATTGACCGGCACTTCCGTTACCACCACGAAAAACAATAGGGCAGGTAATTTGGCCGCCACTCATAGCGAGCATCTTAGATGCGGTATTTAAAATCTGATCCAGTGCCAGCACGGCGAAATTCCAGGTCATATATTCAACAATCGGGCGCAAACCACTTTGCGCAGCACCTACAGCAACGGCTGTAAAACCCAGCTCAGCAATGGGCGTATCAATTACACGCTTTGGGCCAAACTCAGCCAGCATACCCTGGCTCACTTTATAGGCGCCATTGTATTCGGCTACTTCTTCTCCCATTAAAAAAACCTTGTTATCTCTTCTCATTTCCTCGTTCATGGCCTCACGTATAGCCTCACGAAATGCAATTTGTCGCATAGTAATTGTAGGTTTAAAAGCTTTAAAAGCTTGGCAAAAATATAAGTTTATACTTTACAAAATTCAAATGGTTTTACATGCTTGCATTAAAATGAAAACGAGGTAAAATCTTATATGGTCCGCGGTGTGTACAGCTGGCTGGTGCCTACTGCTGTGTGCTGCCGGAGTACCCCCGATGGGTGCTGAGTTTCAGGCCGGGAAATGTTCAGGTTGT
>JANXWM010000045.1 GCA_025351145.1 Chitinophagaceae bacterium | reverse complement strand
CATCTATACACAGTATGGGATCAACTGTACCATTACCAATAATCAAATACATGCAGCAGGCAATGCTGAACTACAAAACGGCAATGGCATACATTGCTGGAAGAGCGACAGCATGCGCATTACAGCCAATAAAGTTAGTGGCCACCGCGATGGAATTTATTTTGAATTTGTTACCAACTCTATCATTTGGAGAAATGTAAGCGAGAACAATATCCGTTATGGTTTGCATTTTATGTTCTCGCATAACAACGCATACATCAGTAATATTTTTAGTCATAATGGCGCCGGTGTTGCAGTGATGTACACGCATGGCATGAAGATGTACAATAATATTTTTGAAGAAAGCTGGGGCGATGCAGCGTTTGGATTGCTGATGAAAGATATCAGCGACAGTTACATCAGCGGCAACCGTTTTATACGCAATACAAGCGGTATTTATATGGAAGGCAGCAGCCGTATTGTTATGGAAAAAAATATTTTTCAGAACAATGGATGGGCCATAAAAATGCAGGGCAGTTGCGATGACAATACGGTTCTTCATAACAATTTTTCGGGCAACACTTTTGATATTTCTACCAATAGTGAACTGGTGCTAAACCTGTTCAATAATAATTACTGGGATAAATATGAAGGTTACGATATTAACCGCGACGGCAAAGGCGATGTACCTTACAGGCCGGTAAGTTTATACTCAATGATCATTGATAAAAATCCATCGACGGCGATCTTATTCAGGAGCATGATTGTAACGCTGCTCGATAAATCGGAGAAAGTATTCCCGAGTATGATACCCGTTGACCTTGCAGATAAATTTCCACACATGAAACCATTTCCATTATGATTATCGCAAGCAATGTTTCAAAAAAATTTGGAAAGCTAAAAGTGCTGGATAATGTTTCCGCTGCCTGCAATAAATCGCAGTGCATTGCATTAATTGGCCCAAATGGAAGTGGCAAAACAACTTTTATAAAATGCCTGCTGGGCATGGTTGTTCCGGATAGTGGCTTTATTACTTTCAATGATAAAAATATTATTCACGACTGGCAATACCGTTCTAACATTGGCTACATGCCACAGATAGGAAGATACCCAGACAACATGACGATTGCCCAGGTTTTGGATATGCTGAAAGACATTCGCAAAAGCAAGGGTACGCAAACTGATGAAGACCTGATCAATGAATTTAATTTACCTGCATTAATGAACAAACGCATGAGTACTTTATCTGGCGGCACCCGACAAAAAGTAAGTGCATCATTAGCTTTTCTTTTCAATCCCGATGTGTTGATATTAGATGAACCAACAGCAGGCCTTGACCCACTGTCTGCAGAGATATTAAAAGAGAAAATTATTGCTGAAAAAAAGAAAGGAAAATTGGTACTCATTACCTCGCATGTACTCAGCGATCTTGATGACATGATAACAGAAGTAATGTATATGCAGGATGGCAGTTTACGTTTTCATAAAAGCTTCGAAGACCTGCGCAGCGATACAGGTGAACAGAAATTATCAAAGGCCATTGCACGGGTAATGAAAAATAATTAAGCTATGAAAAAAATCATTAAATATGTAATACTCGATATACTGCGCAACAAAATTGTATTAGCGTATACTGTTTTTTTACTCATTATTTCCTTCAGCATCTTTAACCTGGAAGATACATCTGGTAAGGGTTTACTTAGTTTGTTGAATATCGTGCTGATCATTGTTCCGTTGGTATCAATCGTTTTTTCAACCATTTATATTTACAACAGTGCAGAGTTTATAGAGTTGCTGGTAAGCCAGCCCATCAAGAGAAAAACATTGTGGCTAAGTATATTTATTGGTCTTGCCGGTTCCATGTCGCTTGCCTTTTTTATTGGTGCAGGCATACCTGTTTTACTGTTCGAATTTTCTGCAACGGGTATCACTATGATAGTAACCGGTATCCTGCTCAGCATCATCTTTGTCGCCATTGCATTACTGGCATCTGTACGTACCAGAGATAAAGCAAAAGGGATTGGTGTAGCCATATTATTATGGTTTTACTTTTCAGTATTATTCGATGGGTTGGTGCTGTTTATTTTGTTTC
>JANXWM010000030.1 GCA_025351145.1 Chitinophagaceae bacterium | reverse complement strand
CCGTTATAACTTTTTAAAGTACCGCCGGTAATATCAACAACAATTGAATCGCCGATTAAAAAATTTGTTGTGGCAGCGCTGCTACCAAAATACAAGGCGATACCCCTGTTACCATCCTGTAAAATAATATTGCCTGCAGATAAATTTTTGCTGGCTGCATCAGATATTACCACACCTTTTAACTGGTATGAACCGAGTACAACATCGCTTCCTGTATATAAAGCCCTTACCTCTGAAACGCCAATTACAGCACCTGTTCCGCCGCCACCACCACCACCGCCGCCTGCACATCTTGTGTTGTAAAACTGCACATCAGAAGTGTCGCGTATGTTTAATTGTTTGGTAGAACCATATACAGTATAAATGGCCAGCATAGTGCCATTGCCGTTTGGCAAATTATAACCGGCAAAACCTGCGTAGCTGCTGTTGCGCAAAACAATGCTTTCGCCTGCACAACTTTTGATGGTATAGTTTACCGCAGAAGAAGTAAGTGTAGAATCAGCAAAGGGTTTTGAAGTATCGCCTGTAGCAAATTCAAAATTATCTAATTGTATTAAAGTGCTTTGATAAGAATCATTAAGGTCTGCAACCTTTACTACTTTGGGAGTAATGACATTATTAAGACTACCCTTGGTAATATACTGATCAAAAAGGGTAGAGGCAATATAACCAAGCCTTGCAGGGCTCACGGTATTATCTACACCGCCACCAATTTCATACAGTTTATTATAATCGCCAAGGTACAGGCCTTTTACATTAATATAAACCTGCCTGCCAACGGGGTATTGGGTATAGAGATCATAACCATCCAGCTTTACCTGTATACCGCCGGTTTCATCCTGTATAACGATTGTCTTGTAAAAGTTGCCACTCTTGTCATCAGCAACTACAATACCACCAATTATTTTATCAACTGTTACTATCTCAAGGCCACCAATGGTATGCATAGCTTTAAGGTCGGCAATAGTAAGTGTGGGTGTAATATTGGGGCCAACATAAGCAGGCGGTTCATCAAACTTTTTATTGCACGAAACAACAATCAAACTTGTTACCATCAATGCGGTAATAATACTCATCCAGGTAAATAATCTTCTATTTTTCATATCTTGAATTTGCATGATTCTGTTTATTTTAAAAGGGATTTTTTTTGATCCCGGCATTTGAATATTTATTGAACTTCCGTTGCGTCGCACTCTTGTACTGTATAACCTTTTTCAGCTTATAACATCCCGTTATTTAATAACGGATAGTAACACTTAAAAAATAATTTAAGCCATAAGCATAAAACAATTTAGGAGGAAACTGTTTTGGGTCACGGGTATCAAAGTCGAACCTTAGCTGCTCGTATCCGCCTGTTATAATATCTTTATTGTTTAATAGATTGCTTATACCTCCATTGAAAACAAGAAACGTAACTCTTTTAGGGTGAAGTGATTTTTGCAATTTGTAAGAGTAGCCTGCAAAGAAATCAACGGTGTATTGAGAATTAAATTTAGTCTGGTCAATAATATCATTCCACTGCGGGGTCTTAGGATCGATGCCCTCAATGGCCGAATATGTTCTGCGTATTGGGTTAAAATCAAGCCACATCTGATCGAAATAATTCCCTGTTAAGCTTACGAACCAGAATTTGGGTGAGCGGTAGGTAAGGCCAAGGCTATAGGCCTCCTGTGGTGTTGACGGCACACGGTAATTTTGAGAATATACCACCTGTTTATCGAGCACTGCGGCAGTATTATCAAGCGTAATTTGTGCATTCTGTCTGCTGTTGTAATAATAACGGCCTACGGCTGCTGCACCTGTTAAAGTAAGGTTGCGTGCAACTTTTGCTTCGAAACCTAATTCACCTCCAAAGTGTATTTTATCAATATTGCTGATGGCATAGTTTACAAAGTTGCGGTAAGTCTCGTGGTAGAAAGTAAGTATGTTAAGCCCGCCTGTAAAGCTGGTGTAATAACCGCTCAGCCTCAGTTTTAATTTTGGTGCATTTAAAATATACCCACCCTCTACAGTTTCAATAGTTTCACTTTTCAGGTTATCCTGCAGTACATCTCTTGTGCGTGCAGAAATATAAGAGTTTTCAAAATATGGTGGCCTTGTAATGTAGGCTGCGTTTGCATACACATAATTTCTGCCGTTTATTTTGTAAGTAAGGCCCGCCTTAGCTGAATAATTAATGAACTCATTTACGGTTGATTTACCAAAGGAGTTATCCGGGAACAACCCATTTTTTACATTACCAACTCTCCAGAATTTATTTTGCGAAAGCTCTGTTGAAATAAAGAAATCAACACGGTTGTATTTAAATACTGTTTGCCACCAGGCCGCAGCTTTGGAAACATCTATATCATAATTGTATCCATATTTATCTCCTTTGTATAAAATACGGTTAGGGTGGTTTAAATCATTTTGGGCTGCATTGTTATCATTCGGAAAATCCCTTTCTGCAAACTGGTTTAGGTCTACATAAAACTCTCCGCCAAGCAGGTCATTTACCTTTTGATAATAATTATTTTTTTGCCATTGATAAGATACACCTCCTGTAAAATCTGCATGGTTACTAATGCGTGTATTGATTACAGAATTGAAATTGAACTTTTGTGTATTGGTTACCCTTTCCTGTACAATGTATAAAGAACGGTGGCCGGAAACATTGTTTCCTGCAATACCATTTGCATCATTGATGGTTGCAGTATTATCCCTGTTAACATTGTAAAAATTCTGCCAGTTAAGCTGGCGTGCTGACTCATTGTTTTGGAGTATAGCAGTAACCTGGTCTTTTTGATAGGGGTCTGTTTGGTAACTTGGCAGGTAACGGTAATAGTCAGGTCTTGGGTCTGCTGCATTATACCAGTCAATAGCTGAAGTACTCCTGTTACCAAATGAATAACCCGCAGCAGTAACAAGTGTTGTGCTGTTATTCATCCTGTAATCGTGTGTAAGTATAAATTCAGGCTGAAAAGTTTTTCCAACATTCGAATTTCTTTTCTTGCCATTTTGATATCCCCAGTATGGATTATAATAGTGGCTTCCTGCAAGTTCCATCATCTCTGTAACTGCAGGCCCCTGTCTTCCGTTTTCTGTTGGCGCACCGAATGCTGTAAGCGAAAACAGGTGCTTCTGACCAATTCTTTTATCAACACCAACAAAATAGCTCCAGCCATTGTAGTATGTACCGGGTACGTAACCTTCATCAGCCCAGCGGCGCGTTCCGGAGAAAGTAAATGCCCAGCCCTTTTTACTTATGCCGGTGCTATGTGTTAGCATCCACCTGTGATCGTAAGTCCTGTTAGAGAAGGCATAACTAAAACTGGTTTGCTTGCGTTGCTTGCTGGCACGGGAATCAATACTTGTAGTACTGCCAATATCACCAAAAGAAAAAGTATTGTACCGTAAACCAAGGGATACATCCCTGTTGCGCATTACATCATTTAAGCCTCCCCACAAACCAAACGGCGTAAAGCCATTGTCGAGATTATTCATGGGAATACCGTTCATATAAGTGCCTGACATATCTGCATCGTAACCGCGTATCCTGAAACGGGCCGCGCTAAAATTAAAAGATGCAGCGGAATAGAATGGGTCGCGGCCTGCAGTAAGCACGGAAGAAATATTCTGCGAGTTTACATCCGTCTGGTCATTATCATCCAGAGAAATTACAGGTATATTATCAAGAACATTGTCTTTTATTTCATCCAGTACAGCCGAGTCTAACCTTGCAGTTGTGTCTTTATTTTGGGTTGTTTGAGCCGTATCCTGCGCCAGGGAAATACAATAAACACAGCAGCCGAAAACCATCATCATCAATTTTCTCATAAGATTTTTTTGGTCGGCAGCAAAAGTAGGGATGTTCGTTTTAACAGAATATTAATTTATCGGATTATAATTATTTCTTAATTCATCAGAGTCAACACTGTTGTAAGTTTGCGACAATTACTTTTTTTATGAAGCTATTTATTTCCTGTTCATTTTTCATGTTTTGTTTTCCTTATTCTTATTCACAAAAACAACAGTATAAAGTAGCTGTCGTGGCTTTTTATAACCTTGAAAATTTTTACGATACGGTAGATAACCCAATCGTGAATGATGATGAATTTACACCCAAAGGCGATAAAAATTATAACAGTAATATTTACTTTAATAAAGTCGAACATCTTGCAACTGTAATCTCGCAGATAGGTACCGATGTAAATCCAGATGGCCCGGCATTACTGGGTGTTGCAGAGATCGAAAACGACACTGTGCTTAATGATCTTATTAATCAAAAACTGATCAAAGACAGGAATTATCATTACGTGCATTACGATTCAAGGGATTTGCGAGGTGTTGATGTTGGTTTAATCTATAACCCCAAATATTTCACGGTTGAAGACAGCAGAAAATTATTTGTTGTGCTGCCTTCAGGCTCAAAAACCTCTTTTTTAACCCGCGATGTTTTATGGGTAAAAGGCAAACTAAACGGCGAAACCGTGCATGTATTTGTAAACCACTGGCCCAGCCGGCTTGGCGGTGAAGAACGCAGTGCACCGGCACGTGCAGCGGCTGCACGGGTAGATAAAAACTTTATGGATTCTATTCAAAAAGAAGACCCAAATGCTAAAATCATTATGATGGGCGATCTCAACGATGACCCCATAAGCCCTTCATTAACCAAAGTAATTGGTGCTGTGGGCGATCCCGAAAAAGTGAAACCTGGCGGCTTTTACAACCCATGGGTTGAAATGTACAAAAAAGGTATTGGCACACTTGCATACCAGGATGCATGGGGATTGTTCGATCAGATCATTATCAGCCAGGCCTGGCTAAACAAAGACCAACAGGGCTTTTTCTTTTACAAGCAGCATATTTTTAACCAGGAATTCATGATTGAAAATAATGGAAAATACAAAGGCTACCCCATGCGTACATGGGATGGCAACACCTACCGCGGCGGTTACAGCGATCATTTTCCCACCTATATCATCATGCTTAAAAAAGTGTAAGCGCTTATACATTTTTTTTGAACCGGGCAATAGTATTTCATAGCATCACCTCTTGCGTCGCACTCTTGTACGTTTTGATTATATAGATC
>JANXWM010000028.1 GCA_025351145.1 Chitinophagaceae bacterium | reverse complement strand
GATCTATATTTTTATTGGCAGTGTTTGCTTTGCCTACCGTAATTTCTATGGGCTCTTTCATGTACTTCTTGCTCACCCTGCGAATTTCTGCGGGCATAGTTGCACTGAATAACCAGGTGCTTTCACGCTTTGGTGTATTCTGAAGTATAAACTCAATATCGTCCTGGAAACCCATGTTCAGCATTTCATCTGCTTCATCGAGTACCACATATTTTATCTGCTCAAGGTTAATGGCTTTGCGCTCAATCAAATCAATTAAGCGGCCGGGAGTAGCCACAACAATCTGAACACCTCTTTTCAAATCACGAATCTGCTGACCAATGGATGCACCACCATAAACGGCCACAACATGCACACCTGCTATATGTTTTTTAAAGAGCTCAATTTCGTTTACAATCTGCATGCACAATTCACGGGTAGGACAAACCACCAATGCCTGCGGATGTTTATCTTTTTCGTCAATTACCTGTAATAGTGGTAAACCAAATGCCGCTGTTTTGCCTGTACCGGTTTGCGCCAAACCAATCAGGTCTTTTGTACCACTTAAGAGCACGGGAATTGCTTTTTCCTGAATCATCGTTGGGTTCACATACCCCAATTCACTGATAGCCTTTATCAGTCTCTCTTCCAAACCCAGTTCTTCAAATGTTATCATTCTTTTTTAAAATTTGCGGCAAAGGTACTTTTTATATCAAGGCTATGCTGCATTTTGTTTGTTTATATAATGTTACCAACTGTATATCTTTTCTGATCGTCTGTTGTGTCACTCACTTGTACGTTCGGAACATTGATCGTTATTGCGAGGAACGAAGCAATCTCTTGTCGTGCGTTCTCCTTTGCGGTTGTTGTGTTATGCCAGGAGATTGCTTCGTCGTTCCTCCTCGCAATGACGCGTAATGTTATGCAGTAAAAGAGTGCGACGCAAGAAAAGCTTCATTCATATTCTTCAGCCGGGCTAAAAATTACCTTTAAATTATTTACGGCTTAATACTCTTTCTATTTTGTTTGCATCTTCAATTAACTCCTGCAAATAATCGTAATTCTCTTTTTCCAAACATGTTTTAAACTTTCTCAACTGCGAAATATGTTCGTTTAAAACATCCAAAACATTGTCGCGGTTTTGCATGAAAATAGGAACCCATGTTGCGGGATTACTTTTTGCCAAACGAACGGTACTTTCAAAACCACCGCCAGCTAACTCAAAAATGGCATCTTCTTCTTTCTCTTTTTCGAGCACCGTGTTGGCCAACGCGAAAGAAGTGATGTGCGAAATATGGCTTACATACGCCGCGTGAATATCATGCGCTTCCGCTTCCATGTACACGATATGCATACCCAATTCGCGGTAAATATTTTCTACAATTGCTGCAGCTTCTGGATCGCTTTTTTCTTTATCACAAATTACGCATGCACGACCTGCGAAAGCACCGTGAACCGCAGCTTCCGGTCCGCTGAACTCCGTACCCCACATAGGGTGCGTTGCAACAAAACGTTTACGCATGGGATGATTTTCAAGCGCTTTACACAACGCATATTTTGTACCACCAGCATCGGCAACAATTTGCTTTTCGTTGATAATATCCATGATCTGCAGCGTTACCGGAACGGTTGCATCAACGGGGATGGCCACATAAATAAAATCGCTTTTTGCAATGGCTTCGGCAAGAGGCAGCGCTTCGTCTATGATGCCCAATTCTAAAGCTTTTTGTTCGCTTGCTTTTGTTTTACTAACGCCAATAATATGTTTTGCAAAACCTTTTTCTTTTAATGCAAGCGCAAGCGAACCGCTGATTAAACCTACTCCGACTATTGTTACATTATTGAACATGTTTTTTCTGCTTAACTTTTGTGATTCGCTTTATTGCTTCTTCAAATTTTTCTATACTGCCGCATAAACTGATGCGGATATATTGATCGCCTGCCGAACCAAAAATTCTACCCGGTGTGATGAACACATTACTGTTATATAAAACTTCATCACTTAATTCATAACCATCTTTATAATCTTCAGGAATTTTTGCCCACATGAATAAACCGGCTTGCTCTTTTGAGTGGCTGCAATTCAATGCATCGAGCAACTGGTAAACTTTTTCTCTTCTCGCTTTATAAATTTTATTCACTGAATCGTACCAATCTTTTCCTAAACTCAAAGCTTTTGCCGCAGCAAGTTGCACAGGCAGAAACATACCACTGTCCATATTGCTTTTAAATCTCAACACTTCATCAATTCTCTCTTTTGCACCACACAGAACACCTACACGCCAGCCTGCCATATTCTGAGATTTACTTAAAGAGTTTAATTCGAGTGCAACATCTTTGGCGCCATCTACACTCAACAAACTCATGGGCTCTTCATTTAAAATAAAGCTGTAGGGATTATCATGACAAATGAGAATATGATGCTTTTTACCGAATGCAACTAATTGCTCAAACAGTTCTTTTGTTGGCAATTTTCCGGTGGGCATTTGCGGGTAATTAACCCACATTAATTTTACTTTAGATAAATCGGTTTGCTCCAGTAAATCAAAATCAGGGAAATAATTATTTGATTCTTTTAGTTCATAATCTACACAAACGCCACCTGCCAGTTTAACTGCACTTCTATAAGTTGGATAGCCTGGGTTGGGTAACAATGCTTCATCTCCTTGATTTAAGTAAGTCATGCAGATATGCATGATGCCTTCCTTGCTTCCAATCAGCGGTAATATTTCAGTATTAGCATTTAATTCAACATGGTACCATGTTTTGTACCAATCACTAAAGGCTTTACGAAGTATTGGTGAGCCTTTATAATTCTGGTAAGCATGTACATTAGGTTTAATACTTTCTTCCTGTAACACTTTTATTACATCAGGATGAGGCGGTAAATCGGGGCTGCCAATGCCAAGGTTAATAATATCTTTACCCTGTCTATTTAAACCATCAATTTCTCTAAGCTTTGTAGAAAAATAGTACTCACCAATACCATCTAAACGGTCTGCCGTTGTAATCATATATGTCAATTTTCAATGGGCACGATGCTAACTTTATAACTCCCAGGTAATACCTTTTTTGTATATCCCTATTACAATAATTTCT
>JANXWM010000780.1 GCA_025351145.1 Chitinophagaceae bacterium | reverse complement strand
ATATTGGCTGTACCGATACGGTAACCATGCCGGTAACAGTAGAAGTTTACAAAAGCCCGCAGTTAAGTATTGCGGCACCCGATTCAAGCTGCATCTATTCAACCGTTGATTTTAAAGGTGCTGAAATAAATAATGTCAATTTATTATCCTGGCACTGGGATTTTGGAAATGGTTCTACAGTCAGCAGTCAAAACAGTTCAGCTTCATACAAAGCGGCAGCAATATTTAATGTAATGCTTTCTGCAATTGATGGGCATGGCTGCGTCGATTCTGTTTTGCGAAAAATAAATGTAATAGCACTCCCTGTTGTAAATGCAGGTAACGATACCATTATTTGTTCAAGAGATATCATTACCCTGCATCCTTCAGGCGCGGCAGTTTACAATTGGTCAACCAATAGTTCTTTAAGTTGTACCGATTGTGCAAACCCTTCCGCACATCCTCCGTTTTCAACAACCTATTATCTTAAAGGCACCGATGTATTTGGATGTGTTGCTTTAGATACTTTACAAGTAGAAGTAAAGCAATCTGTTCGGTTATCAGTGCAAAAATTAGATTCGCTCTGCGTAGGTAAATCCATTCAGCTAAATGCTTCTGGCGCAGAATCATACCAATGGCTTCCTGCCGAAAGTTTAAGTAATTTAAATGTCCCAAATCCAGTAGCATCACCGCCTGTAACCACTACTTATACCCTTGTTGGGTCTAACTATACAGGCTGTGCCGCCGACACTGCTTTGGTAACACTTAAAGTGTTTCCTTTGCCGCAGTTTAATATTGTCGATACTGCAGTTTCAGTAAATCTGGGTACTTCTTACAAAATGAATACTACCGGGTCTCCTGATATAGTCAGGTGGCTCTGGGTACCTCCTGTTTCTTTAAGTTGCAACAATTGCCCAAGCCCGGTACTGCAAACAATAGGAGATATTGTTTATAAAGCAACCGCCTCTACTGCTGTGGGATGCACAACCTCAGATTATATTACGGTGCATACTTTATGCAATGGCCTTAATCTTTTTATACCCAATACTTTTTCTCCGAATAATGATGGTAATAACGATTGGTTTTTCCCAAGGGGCAAGGGTGAATTCAATGTAAGGTCTTTCAGTGTTTTTAATAAACTCGGGCAACTGGTATATCAAAAGAACAACCTCTCTGTAAATAATGAACGCGATGGCTGGAACGGTAATTATTACGGTAAACCCGCCCCAACAGATGTGTACTTTTATTCCATAGAAATCATTTGTTCAAATGCGCATACTTTTACCATGAAGGGCGATATTTCCCTTATACGTTAGGCCTGTTTGAACCCAGCTAAAAAAGGTAAAAAATTAAAGGCATTTTTTGAGCCGGGCATTGGTAACAATTGGCATCGCCTGTTGCGTCGCACTCTTGTACGATCGGAACGGTGGTGAGCGAAGCCGAACCATGAGCTTTCACCAGAGCGTAGATTGAAGCGGATTATTCCTGGCAGGCACGGTGAAAAAATCCTGTTTCCAAAACTTATAAGCTGTTTAAATTTTGTTTGCAACACTGCACCTGAACCCGAAAGACGCCATTTTTACAAAAGATGAAAGGATTGCGACGCAACGAAGATGCTATGAAAACTTCTGTTGGTATTATAATCATTGATTTTTAGACAGCTTCTAAGCAAATACTTTACATTGCTGCAAACGATACATCGTATGAAATCTTCATCAAACACCCGCCGCCAGTTTATAAAAAATACTTCGGCAGCATTGGGGCTCCTTCCTTTGTCCGCCATATTGCAGGCACAAACAAAAAGAACCGAACCAAAGAAAAGAATTGTTTGTTTAGGCGGTCATCCCGATGATCCGGAAAGTGGTTGTGGCGGTACACTCGCAAGGTTTGCAAATGCCGGGCATCAGGTAACCATCATTTACTTAACAACAGGCGAAGCCGGCATTGATGGAAAGAGCCATGCAGAAGCTGCAGTCATCAGGAAAGCAGAGGCCATCAATGCCTGCAATATTTTAAACTGTAAACCGGTTTTCGCAGGACAAACTGATGGCGATACCATCATGAATAATGAATGGCTGTCTATCATTCAGCAGCTCTTTGTAAATGAAAACCCCGATATTGTATTTACGCACTGGCCCATTGATTCGCATAAAGATCACCAGGTGGCAAGTTTATTGGCCATACAAACGTGGATGAGGGCTTCAAAAAAGTTTTTATTGTATTTTTTTGAAGTATGTGCAGGAGAACAAACCATGACTTTTAACCCAACAGACTATGTTGATATTACCGATACACAGGAACAAAAAAGAAAAGCAGTGTATTGTCACCAAAGCCAGGACCCGCCGGGCATTTACGCCTGTGGCCATGCTGCAATGGAAGATTTTCGGGGAAGGGAGTCTGGCGTAAAAACTGCTGAAGCTTTTGTAAGAATGAATGGGAAAATGCAGGGTGGATTTATTTTTGAGTAATAATCCATAACCAATCTGTACAGAATCAGTATGAGCTGCTCTGGCTATATGTAATTTTCTGTTGCCTGAAACAGAGCAAGACTGCACTGGAATAGCTGAATAGAATTGTTGCAGTACAAGAGTGCGACGCAACAGGTTTTTAATAGCAGTACTGAAGACTGGCTAATAAAATCATTTACTTTAAAACCATTATGTAAGGTTAATCGTAAGTTATTTATACGGAGCGCCAAAGTAAAAACTGTTTTATTGTTAATGCAGTTAAAATAGCCAAGACACTTGTTTTTTTGAAATAAAAATGTGCAGCCAGATTTTTTTGGGTGACTTTAAAAAATGAATGTAATTTTACCATACGTACCATTAGAAGGCATTACTTCTTCTTAAAAAGAAATCCAAGATCCTGCTCTAAAATCATATTTAAATCATAATCCTTTGGCAATTGCCTTGAAAACCCCGGTGGTTAAGTTAACCTGTATTTCCGTATCCACACTAAAGCCAGTTTTATCATGTTCAGTTGATTGCTGTTTATCCGCTGCATGAAACTGAATTGAATGATATAATGTTCGCATAAATATCCAAAGTAAAAACCTCGTAATTAGGCGCTGTTATTTGTACCCAAACCTTAGTTGTTATAAACATAACTGCTGAAAACAAAAACCCTGTGGCTATGAGGACGTTTACATTTTTCACCATGTTGCTCTTATCTGCTTTTGAGGCAGTAAGAAAATTTAGCACTATTACTTCAAAAACTAAAAATTTTGTGAGTGTGATTTTTAATTATGCTTTGCTCTATGCGAAGCAAATTGGCAATCACTTTGTATTACTAAATAAGCGTATTTCTTTTCCGATATTTTATACTAAGAAACTATCAGTCGTTAAAATTAAATTGGGAAAAAAAATAAAATCGGGCCGCTATGCTTTTGTCATATTCAATAAAATTATTGTGAGTTGTTTTTTTACTCTTTTTTTTACTAATAAGGCACTGGCAGATTATACCATTGCTTTGGGAAATACTGTAGATGCAAGTACTTTGACAGGTCAAACGGGCATTCTAACAATTAATGGAACTCTAACTGTAAGCAGTAATGTTTTTCTAAGTGGTATTACCTCTGTAATTATTAATGGGCCAACAGGACAAATTTTCTGGACTGCCAATAAAGATTTAAAATTTAATTCAGGAATTTCATTCGATATAAATAATGCTGGAACAACAGGCGGTCTTCAGCCGACAGGTGGGAATGCTGCAATGAGTTTGACCATTGGGGCCACTACAATTGCCGTTTCTAATGATAATAGCAATAACGCTTCTTATTCCTTTGCAGAATTTAATGCAGGGGGAGGATTACCGAAATTTACTTTTAGTTCTTCGCCAGCTTCGCCTGCAACAATTTGTTATGGTACTGCATTTACGGCTACTATTACTCCAATTGATAACGTTGTTTCTTTTGATTGCCAATGGTCAATTAATAATAGTGGTTCGATTTCACCTAATTCTGTATCGAGTTTTACTACCGCACAAACTGCTACTATTACACCTACTAATTCAGCTATTGCAAAAACATATACGATCACATGTATAGTATACAGAGCTGGTGATGCCGACCCGATTACTACACAAACTGCTACAGTTACTGTAAACCCTTTGCCAACAGTTTCTGCCATAGCAGGAGGATCGTCAACGGTATGCATTAATTCAACAACACCTGCATTTACTGATGCTACATCGGGGGGGGCCTGGTCAATTACTAATGGAACAGGTACAGCAACAATAACTGTAGGCGGAATAGTTACTGGTCTAACATCAGGAACAGCGACAGTTGTATATACCTATAGTAATGGCACGTGCTCAAATACAGCAACAAAATCAATTACCGTAAATGCATTACCTACTGCGTTTTCAGTTACAGGCGGGGGAAGCTATTGTTCTGGAGGCAGCGGTGTTGCTGTGGGCC
>JANXWM010000246.1 GCA_025351145.1 Chitinophagaceae bacterium | reverse complement strand
ACTTTTGCCACGCCTTACCTGCAAAACCCGCTTGATCTGGGCGCTGATATTGTAATGCATTCCGCTACAAAATACCTTGGCGGCCACAGCGATGTGATACAGGGTTGCCTGATGATGAACGACCAGGCATTGCGTGACCAGTTGTATTTTATTCAGAAAAGTTGCGGTGCTGTTCCTGGTCCGCAGGATTGTTTTTTGGTACTGCGCGGTATAAAAACCTTGCATATTCGTATGGACCGGCATTGTGAGAACGGAGAAAAGATTGCTCATTATTTGCGCAGCCATCCAAAAGTTGCAAAGGTTTACTGGCCCGGGTTTGAAGATCATCCCAATTATGAAATTGCCAAAAAGCAAATGCGCGGTTTTGGCGGCATGATCAGTTTTGAACTGAAAGATGATTCTGCTGCAGAAACGAAAAGGGTTTTATCTTCTACAAAAGTTTTTGCACTGGCCGAGAGTTTGGGCGGCGTTGAATCGCTTATCAATCACCCGGCAAGTATGACGCATGCTTCTATACCACGCGAAGAAAGAATTAAAAACGGGTTAAGTGATTCGCTGATACGGCTGAGTGTTGGTATTGAAGATGTGAATGATTTGATTGAAGATTTAAGGCATGCAATTGAAACCCCCAACCCCTAAAGGGGAGTTCTTATGAAGGATAATAACCTTAAGGATTTTTTGAATAGTAAAGTTGTTGAATACAACCAGCCATCTTTTATTAAGGATGACCCAATCTGTATTGCACACCTGTTTTCTAAAAAGCAGGATATTGAAATAGCAGCTTTCTTTGCATCTATTTTTGCATGGGGCGGCAGAACTACTATCATCAACAAATCGAAAGAATTAATGCAGTTGATGGATATGGCACCGCATCAGTTTATTGTAAGCCATTCGGAAATTGATTTAAAGAAGTTACTGGCTTTTAAACACAGGACTTTTAATACTACTGACCTTTTATATTTTA
The DNA here is from genome assembly GCA_025351145.1 of Chitinophagaceae bacterium. Taxonomy (GTDB): domain Bacteria; phylum Bacteroidota; class Bacteroidia; order Chitinophagales; family Chitinophagaceae; genus Limnovirga. The sequence goes on along the minus strand of JANXWM010000246.1, from coordinate 21,253 downwards.
TGGAGTTTTTAAAATTCCATTACAGCAATCACAAATCATTGGAAACTGCTTTTACCAAATGGATGGGCAACGGAGATGAAACAATTGAGCAGGCGTTGATTGGGTTTCATAATTATTTCTTTTCATTAGAGCATGTACCTGGGCGTACAAAAAAGCATATTGCTACGCCGGTTAAAAAATCAACCTGCAAAAGGCTCAATATGTTTTTGAGGTGGATGGTGCGCAACGACAACACAGGGGTTGATTTTGGAATATGGCAAAGAATAAAACCTTCTCAACTTATTTGCCCCATAGATTTACATGTTGCCCGTATTGCAAAACGTTTTAACTTGCTGCACCGGAAACAGATCGACTGGGAATCTGCTATGGAGTTAACGGCTTACTTACGGACCCTGGATGCAACTGACCCCGTGAAATATGATTTTGCATTGTTTGGCCTTGGCGCTATTGAAAAATATTATTGAATATAAATTTTTGTTTCAATGAAAATAACTGAACTAATTGCACAGCATATTAATGAAGCACATGAAGGCGGCAACTGGACCGAAGTGAATATTAAAGATACTTTGGCTGATGTTGGTTACAAAGAAGCCATCACTGTAACAAAGGCATCTTATAATACCATTGCCGCGCTTTTGCACCACCTTAGTTTTTACAATGATGTGGTGATGCAAAGATTATCCGGCAGCGATCCGGTAATTGGCGAAATAAACGGGTTTGATGTACCCGCCATCAGCAACGAAGAAGACTGGATAAAACTAAAGGAACGCAACATACAATCTGCCCGGCAGCTCGTTGATGCAATAAAAGCATTCCCCGAAAAAAAGATATTCGAGTTTACCGCCACAGGCCATGCCACACATTACAAAACCCTGCACGGCATAAGTGAACATACGCACTATCATCTCGGGCAAATCGTATTACTTAAAAAACTCATCAGGCAAACAAAACCACAGCACGCCAGGAGCAACAGTTTATGAATGCTGAAGAAAAACAAGTACAGCAGGAAATCATTTTATCCATTGGCCCAGGCCTTTTACCTGAGGCATCTTATACCATTTTCAGGGAAAAGCTTGTGGCGTATATCCACGTACTGATAGACCAGGATTTTGAAAAACTGGTACGCATTTTATACAGGCTCGATGTAAATGAAAAGAAACTAAAAGCCCTGCTCGTTAAAGCAAATGCAGATTCGGGTTTGTTGATCGCCGATTTAATAATTGAAAGACAACTTGAAAAAATACATACACGTAAACAATTTGCGGGGTCGAAGGAAGATATTCCCGATGAAGAGAAATGGTGATGTTTTAAGCCAGCTTATTTTTTCATGGCATCGCCTGTTGTGTCACTCACTTGTACTGCTGGATTATGAATGAGCTTTCAACAGCCTGCGAATAATAATTACTTACAGCTTTAAATAACATAGATTTACTTATGGAAAGCAAAGAAATTTTACTGATTATACTTGCAGCTATTACTTTATATATTGCTGTATATACCATAAAGAAAATCCTTCTTGCAGATAAGAACGGCATCATTTCAAAAAAGCAAAAGCTTTTGCTAATTATGCTCACTGTTATTCAGCCATTGCTTGGTTTAATTGTTACCCGCACTTACATAAAAAGTGAACCACTTTAAGTGTTGATTCCGATCTCTTTTAGCACATTTTCTATCCGCAGGCTTAGTGTTTCATAAGCAGTAAAGCCTTTGGCAACAAGGTAAAATTTACTTTCACCGCTTTGCAGTAATACGGCAGGGTATCCTGTAACCTGCAGCTGTTTAACCAAAGCAAATTCGTAATAAGCTTTCTCTTTGTAAGCCTCACTATGCAGGCGCTCATAAAAAATTTCAGGCTTAATATTATACTTGCTTAAAAGATGGCGATACGCTTCATCATCTGTAAGGTCGCGGCCTTCGTAATGCAAAGCATACTGAAGATCTGCCGCAAATACAACCTCCTGCTCCGGGTAAAATTCCTTAAAAATACATAAGGCAATTGCGGGCTTTTCTGAACTGGGGAACCAGTCACTTTCTTCCGGATGAAAAATATGCCACAGGTAATCTTTGCCGAATTTTATGCCCGTATATTCTTCAACAGTTTTATATGCAGCTTGAATATATCCGGCGGTTGCTGCAATGGCAACGGGCTTTTCTGTAATGATCATCCCGCCGGAAAGAACTTCTGCATCAACACGGTCTTTATATTCTTCAGCGATCTTTTTTATTACCGGGCTAAAACCGTAACACCAGCCGCACCAGGCATCGTAACAATAAATTAATAGTGGCTTCATGCTGCAAAGTTGCACGGAATATTTTTAAGATATTCAGAGGGATTTTAGTACAGTGTAGTGTATTTGAAAGTCCAGAAAAGTTATGCAGTACAAGAGTGCGACGCAAGGAACGATCAATAGATATTCAAAAGCCGGGCTAATAAAAAATTAAATAAACGTTCTTACGCCTGATGCATTGTAGGTTTCGCGGAATTCTTTTGGGGTGCAGTTTTTTTTCTTTTTAAAGATGCGGTTGAAATTGCTCATGTTGTTGAAGCCGCATTTATAAGCTACTTCGGTGATGCCCTGCGTGGTTTCTATGAGCATGCGGCTTGCGTGGCCAAGGCGGATTTCGTTGAGTGTATCAACAAAAGTTTTTCCTGTTCTTGCTTTAAAAAACCTGCTGAAAGCAACATCTGTCATGAGTGCAATTTTTGATACTTCGGCGAGTGATATGTCTTTATCGAAATTATGGTTTAAATGTTCCATCACTTTTTCAACGCGGCGGCTGTTGTAGGAGAGGCTTTCGATGCGGCAAAAAGATGCATCGGAAAGGGTTTTCATGTTGCGGGAAACGGAGAGGTCGTGGAGGATGCTCATGAGTTCGAGCACAGAATCGAAGCCATGTTTTTGCGGCAGTTCGATAAGCCTCGGCATAATGGATTGTATGGTTGCCTGGGAAAAGACAATGCCGCGCAATGATTTATCGAACATGCTTTTTATGAAACTCAACTGGTTGCGCTGAAGGAGTTTTTCATCGAACATATCCCTGTGAAACTGGATAGTAATCTCTGTTATTTGTTCGCTTGTGCATTTATGAGTGAACCATCCGTGCTGGAGATTGGGACCAATAAGCGCAAGTTCCAGCTCGCCAATATCGCTGATATGATCGCCGATAATACGCTGTGCGTTCTTTGCATCCATGATGAAATTGAGTTCAAACTCATCATGATAATGCAGGGGGAAATCGAACCCTTTTTTCTTCCGGGAAAAAATGGTAAAGCAATCGTTTGTAGTTAGTGGGATGATCTCCCTTAGTAATTCTGCTGGCATTTTGGCTAAATAATATATATGGTAAAGATAAAATAATATCTTCTTATTTACTGCTGAACATGGATTGAAAACCAGTTAAATCAATGCTTTTGATTTATATCTATTTTAATTCGGCATTTTAATAATATAGATTAGATAAAAAAGTATGCAACCGATTGCACAAACTAAAATACTTTTGAAATTGAATATGGGTTTTTGAAAAGATTCAGACAGATGATGATTTTTATAACGATTTATTGCACATGATGAACTTACAAATTATTATACTGAGGTATGTTTCCATTATTGTAATTGCCGTTTCTTCTCTTCATGTTTCTGCGCAAAACATAGGGCCTGCAGATTCAAAAGCAACACCGGAAACTGTTCGGTTATACAGCAATCTTAAAAAATTATTGGCAAGGGGAATAATGATTGGTCACCAGGACGATTTGGCTTATGGTGTAAACTGGAAATACGAAGATGGCAGAAGCGATATAAAAGATGTAACCGGAGATTATCCTGCAGTTTATGGCTGGGAGCTTGGCCGTTTGGAAAATGATGCTCCGGCAAACCTTGATGGCGTTCCTTTTGATAAAATGAAAGAATACATTCAGGATGGGTATGAGCGCGGCGGAGTAATAACTATAAGCTGGCATTTGAACAATCCTTTAACCGGCAAATCGGCATGGGATCCTGCACCAGCAGGCAGTGCAGCATCTGCATTGCCCGGCGGCGAAAAAAATGAATTGTATAAAAGCTGGCTCGATAAGATAGCCACCTTTATGCAAAGCCTTAAAGGAAAAAACGGAGAACTCATCCCGGTTATTTTCCGCCCGTTTCATGAACTGAACGGGAGCTGGTTCTGGTGGGGTGGCAAGAATTGTACGCCCGATGAAATAAAGAAACTTTACCAGTTTACAGAAACTTATTTACGGGATGTAAAAGGTGTCCATAACCTTTTGTATGCTTTTAATACAGACCGTTTTGCAACTAAAGAAGAATACCTGGGAAGATACCCTGGCGACGAATATGTAGATATAGTTGGATTCGATATTTATCAGCGTGGGCCTGACAATGAAAAATATATGGCTGAGTTTGACAGAACATTAACCACGCTTGAAGATATAGCTAAAGAAAAAAATAAAATCCCTGCACTTACTGAATTTGGCTATGGTACTTTACCGGATTCAACATGGTGGACAAATGTTTTTGGTAAAGTATTGCAAACGCACCATATAGCGTATGCACTTGCGTGGCGCAATGCGGGCCGCAAATCAGCAACTGAAACAGAATTTTATGTGCCTTATACAGGGCAATCTTCAGCAGAAGATTTTAAAAAATTCTGTGATTCAAAACAAATACTGCTGCAGCGCGATGTTACTAAAATGAAATTATATGAATGATAAAAGAAGAGTTTTTTATGTGTAGTTAGTTCTTAAAACAAGCAATGCCTGTAGTTTTTACTATGGGCATTTTTTTCTTTCATGCTGTTTTTTATAAGGTTTAAAAATTTACGAAGTTTGCGATATGGCAACCTGAAGCTGCCATAAGTTATAGAGATGAAGTGATTGCGACGCAACGATGATGCTATGAAAATAAATGCAGGTATCATTGTGTAATTGTTTTGAAAAAAAATTGCCTTATTTAACGAAACCATGCCATGAAATTACAGTTGATTGATATTCTTATTTTGCTTGCTTACTTAGCCACAATGATTTTTATTGGTTTCTGGATGCGCAAGAAAGCAAGGCAAAATAATCAGAGTTACCTGATGGGTGGCAAAACGCTTCCGTGGTATATGCTGGGCCTAAGCGATGCCTCGGATATGTTCGACATAAGCGGTACCATGTGGATGGTGGCACTGTGTTTTGTGTATGGTTTAAAAAGCATCTGGATACCCTGGCTATGGCCTGTTTTTAACCAAGTTTTTTTGATGATGTTTTTAAGCAAATGGCTGCGGCGCAGCAATGCAAATACCGGCGCAGAATGGCTGCAGACAAGGTTTGGCGCAACCGGCCCCGGTGTAAAAGCATCGCAGATTATTGTTATTGCTTTTGCATTGATAAGCTGTCTTGGTTTCCTGGCGTATGGCTTTGTTGGGCTGGGAAAATTTATGCAGATATTTATTCCGTGGGATGTAATAAAAGACTATGTGCCTTTCACTGTTTCGGATAAATATGTTCCGCATTTTTATGGCATTGTGTTTACGCTTTTTGCTATGTTTTATTCTATTCTCGGTGGCATGCACAGCATTGTTCTGGGCGATGTAATTAAGTACATTGTAATGACCATTGCATGTATTTCCATTGCTGTTATTGCCATGCAGCATCTTGATGGTCATACGCTCAATGTTCCCGAAGGCTGGAGCGATCCTTTCTTTAGCTGGCATTTAAATTTAGACTGGAGCGCAATTGCAGCCGAAGCCAATAAAAAAATTGCTGATGACGGTTTTAGTTTGTTCGGTTTATTTTTTATGATGATGTTACTGAAAGGTGTGTTTGCATCGCTTGCCGGTCCTGCACCAAATTACGACATGCAAAAAATTCTCTCAACACGTTCGCCCAAAGAAGCATCGAAGATGACGGGGTTTGTCTCCATCATTCTTTTGCCTATACGTTATGCAATGATCATCGGCCTTACAGTGCTTGCATTGCTGTACTATAACCAACTCTATTTAAAAGGCCCTGATGGTGTTACAGATTTTGAAAGAATATTGCCCGCAACCGTAAATAATTTTTTACCTGTTGGTGTTCTGGGCATTGTGCTTACCGGTTTGCTGGGTGCATTCATGGGCACGTTCAGCGGAACGGTAAATGCAGCACAGGCTTATATTGTAAACGATATTTATCTTAAATACATCAATCCCAAAGCTGCTACCAGTAAGGTTATTTCAATGAATTACTTAACCGGTGTTCTGGTTGTGGCAGTTGGCGTATTCTTTGGTTTTCTTGCAAATAATGTAAACGATATTCTGCAGTGGATCGTTGGTGGTTTGTATGGTGGTTATGTAGCTGCCAACTGTTTAAAATGGTACTGGTGGCGCTTTAATGCAAACGGTTTTTTCTGGGGAATGGCAGTGGGTATTATCGCCGCATTGCTTATGCCTTATGTAACTACCGGCTTGCCTTTGTACTGGTGGCCTTTGCTGTTTGTGTTGTCATTGGCTGGCTGTATCATTGGCACTTATGCAGCACCGGCAACAGATATGCAGGTACTCAAATCTTTTTACAAAACAGTTCGTCCCTGGGGCTTTTGGAAACCTGTACATGCATTGGTTGTGGCAGACGATCCAACCTTTGTTGCCAACAAAAGATTTAAACTCGATATGTTCAATGTGGTGCTTGGCATTATTGGCCAATTATGCCTTACCATATTGCCCATGTATTTTGTATTGCAAATGCAAACACAATTATTTATAACCATTGCCCTTATCGCAGTGATCGTTTTAATTCTAAAAAGAACATGGTGGAACAAACTGGAAGATTAAATTTTTTATGAACCGGGCTGAAGTATTTTATGGCATCCCGGTTGCGTCGCACTCTTGTACTGCAAATCATTTATGATCTTAAAATACACCTCCAACCAATATAATTACGAATAAACAGAATGTATATGAACCAGCATTTCTTCAACCGTTTAGAAATCCTTGAAAAGCAGCACCAGCAATTGCAGCAGCGTGTTAATGAACCAACAGATCAAAATAATGGAGTGTATCAGCGTTACATCAATCCGGTTCTTACCGCAGCGCATGCACCATTGTTTTGGCGCTACGATCTTAATCATAAAACCAATCCATTTTTAATAGAACGTTTCGGCATCAATGCTGTATTAAACGCAGGTGCAATTAAATGGAATGGTAAATATATTTTAATGCCAAGGGTTGAAGGGCTCGACCGTAAATCTTTTTTTGCTATCGCCGAAAGCCCCAATGGCATTGATCATTTTACCTTTTGGGATTACCCTGTTGTAATGCCCGAAACAGAAAACCCCGATTCAAATATTTACGATATTCGCCTCGTGCAGCACGAAGACGGCTGGGTATATGGGCTTTTCTGCACCGAAAGAAAAGACCCTGCTGCAGCTCCCGGCGATCAATCATCTGCTATTGCACAATGTGGTATTGCACGTACAAAAGACCTTATTAAATGGGAACGTTTAGCAGATCTTAAAACCAATTCGGCACAACAACGCAACGTGGCATTACACCCCGAATTTGTAAATGGCCAATACGCTTTTTATACCCGTCCGCAGGATAGTTTTATAGAAGCCGGTAAAGGCGGCGGCATTGGTTTTGGTTTATCTGCTTCCATAGAAAATGCAGAAGTCAACGAAGAGATCATCATTGATAAACGCGTTTACCATACTATTTACGAATTAAAAAATGGGCAAGGACCAGCGCCAATAAAAACAAAATATGGCTGGCTGCATTTAGCACATGGTGTGCGCAACACCGCGGCAGGACTACGTTACACACTCTACATGTTCATGACCCACCTTAACAATCTTACAAAAGTTATTTATAAACCCGGCGGTTATTTTCTTGCACCTGAAGGTGAAGAAAGAATTGGCGATGTTTCCAACGTAACATTCTGCAACGGATGGATCGCAGATGATGATGGCACTGTTTATATTTACTATGCATCGTCCGATACGAGGATGCATGTGGTCGTTTCTTCCATTGATCAGTTACTCGATTATACTATGAATAATCCTGAAGATGGTTTTCGTTCTGCTGCTTCAGTTGAAACACTTACACAGCTCATAAAGAAAAATAAAGCAATGGAACACACGGCTGTAAAATAGATTTTTTTGAACCCGGCAATAAATCCTTGAGGATCGTTCCTTGCGTCGCACACTTGTACATCAGGAATTTATTGAGCTTTCAACAGCCGTTCCGCATAATAATCATGCAGCAAAAAATTCAAACATATAAGCAGGAATTAGCATCAGAATTAAACAGCATCCTTCAATACTGGATGTGCCATACCATTGATGAAACCAATGGCGGTTTTTACGGAAAGGTGAATAATCAAAATATCGCAAACATAACCGCTGCAAAAGGATCTGTATTAAATGCAAGAATACTATGGGCTTTCTCCGCTGCTTACAACCAAACAAAAGAGCAAAAATATTTGAACATTGCCGAAAGGGCTTTTCATTATATACCCGATCATTTTAAAGACAAAGAATATGGCGGCGTTTACTGGTCAGTTGATGCAAAAGGAAATATGCTTGATGGCCGCAAACAAATATATGCGCTTGCCTTCACCATATATGGCATGAGTGAATATTATGCTGCTGCACAAAACAAAGCGGCGCTTGATTTTGCAATTGAATTATACATCTCAATTGAACAGCACAGCTACGACTCAATAAACAAAGGCTATTTCGAATCATTCACAAGAGAATGGGGTTCATTAGGCGATTTGCGGTTGAGTGCCAAAGACGCCAACGAAAAGAAAACAATGAACACGCACCTGCATATTATTGAAGCCTATGCAAACCTGTATAAATCATGGCATGATAAAATATTGAAAAGTAAAATTGAAGAACTGCTGTTTTTATGTGACACTTATTTTATCAATCACCAAACGCATCACCTGCGTTTATTTTTTGATGAACAATGGAATGAAAATATTGACGTTATATCTTATGGCCACGATATAGAAGCTGCATGGTTATTACTTCAGTGCGCAGAAATAATTGACAGCGAAAAATGGATAAAAATATTTCAACTGCACACTGTTGCTGTTACCAACGCAGCCATGCGTGGCTTAGACAATGATGGCGGTTTGTGGTACGAATATGAAATAAATAAAAAACATCTCATAAAAGAAAAACATTGGTGGCCGCAGGCAGAAGCGATGATTGGTTTTTTTAATGCATTCCAGTTAACCGGTGATGAAAAGTATTTAGACCTTTCAGTAAATAGCTGGCAGTTTACGAAACAGCATTTAATAGACAAAGAAAACGGTGAATGGTTCTGGGGCATAAAAGAAGACAACAGCATTATGCCAAATGAAGATAAAGCTGGTTTTTGGAAATGCCCGTATCACAATTCAAGGGCTTGTATGGAACTTATTGCAAGAATTGAAATATTGTTACAATGAAATTCAACAAAGCGATAAAACATTTTTTTAAAAATGCATTCGTGATTTTGTTGCCTGCATTCAATTTGCAGGCACAGGAAAGAATTATTGAGTTTGATTTTGAAAAGCGGTTTCATTTAATGAATGGTGGGTAGATAATGGAGCAATAAAAATGTCGCAATGTGGCAGGGATGATTGCAAACAGAGGAACGGCTCTTCAAAATGTATGCGTATTCAATGGGAGAGTGTTTTTGCGAACAAACCGAATGTATGGCTCACCGATATAAAGATCGATACGTTTGGTAATGCGGCTATGCAGAAAAAGTGGAATAGATTTAAAGAAAATGCCTGGCTTTCGTTTAATATAAATACTGCGAATGCAGATTCTGTTTACCTGCAATTCGTCGTGTTTACAAAAGACGAAAACGACAAATGGGGCTCTCGTGAAATGATTGGCTTTAAAAGCAACAGATGGAAAATGATTAAACTGCGGTTGGGTGATTTGAGTTACGACAATTGGGGAAAAGGAAATTCGGCAACACCTGATTTTAATACAATTATTCCGGCAAGAATTGAGATTGGATTAAGGTCAGTATATGCAAATGACAAGGGAAAAATTGATGTGCGGATAGATGATGTTGTAGTCAGTAATTACGAACCTTGAATGTTTTGCCGATATATGATCTGAACCCTGAAGTGAGTGACACAATAGGCGATGCCACTGCTACAAAAGTTTGTTTAAAAAAACTAAATATTAAAAAAATGATTTCAAAAAAATTCAGAGGTTTTGTTTTGCTGTTTCTAATTATGTTATTACAGCTAAATGTATCTGCCCAGATACCTAAAGATTATAAAGGCAGGCCTTTCCGTGATTCAGTTTACACTGGCGGGCCCCAGATGATACCCGGCAGGGTTGAGCTTGAATATTATGATCTTGGTGGTGAAGGAGTAGCCTATCACGATAGTACTATAGAGAATGAAGGGGCTAAGCTGAATCATACTGCAGGGCACTGGCGGCCGGGAGTACCTGCATACATTGCATTCTTTCGCGAAAATGAGGGAGTGGATATTTCTTACACAAAAGACTGGGCAGATTTCAATCATCCCAATAAAGTAGACCCAAGGGTTAATGAATTATATATCGGATGGCAATCTGATAGCGAGTGGACAAACTACACGGTGTATGTAAATAAGCCGGGTAAATACCGCATTATTACTGTTTATGGAAACCATGATAATCATTCAGAGTTGTGGTTAAATGGAAAAAAAGCTGCGGCTCTTGTATTACCCGAAGATACCGGCAACTGGCACCACTGGATGCAGGCGACGATTGGTGAAATTATTTTTCCGACAGAAGGCCTAAACCTGATTACGCTAAAGTATAACAGGGGAAGTAATCTTGCCTATCTTGATTTTCTGCTAACTGATCCGTTGTGATTTCTAAAGGCGGATTTTACAGTTGGGGTGTATTGGCTGCTAAACGCTGAGTTATATTCTGCAGTACAAGAGTGCGACGCAAGGAACGATGCATAAAATTCCTAAAGCCCGGTACATAATTCAGCTACCATATTTCTGAATATAAATGCGGAATTTTTTTAAACACAGTTAATTATTTTGCCTGCTTCTTCGCATTGTCTTTGGCTTTTTTTATTGGGGCAAACGGGCCGTACTTATGCTGCTTTTCTGTGAAGCTGTCGGTGTAAGAACCATAAGGATAATCAATAGATTTTGTCTCTAATTTTGGCCAATCCTGCGGGAAAGATTTTATAGGGCGTGGCTGCGAATTTACAAACGCGGCAACATCCCATGCTTCCTCATTTGTGATCTGCGGTTTTTCGTGTGTGGCGCCAAAAGGCATGCTGTTTTTTACAAATCCTGCAAACTTGGTAAGGCGGTAAAGACCCGCGCCAACATTGTAACTGTGCGGCCCCCATAACGGTGGATACAGATAAGAAACTGCATCGGGTTTTAAAAGGCCCTCCCCATTTTGCTGGTGACATTTCTGGCAATTAGCCATGAATACCAGCTTCCCTTTAACAGGGTCTGCCGGCCGCTCCATAAAGGGCAAATCTTCTGAACCTGCACCTTTTGGTTTAACACCTTTAGGAACATCTTTGCCAATCCATTTAAGATACGCTACCATTGCCCGCATTTCTTTGCTAAGGCTGTCGATTGTTTTTCCGTTCAGGCTGCGTTGCATGCAATCGTTGATGCGGAATTCAATTGATTCAACTTTTCCGCTTCTCGGCCTGAACGTGGGATAAGTGGAAGCTACCGCCGAAAAGCAGTTGCCATAAGGCTTTGCGCCTGCATTAATGTGGCAGTTTTGGCAATTCATTCCATTACTTACATGCGCCACCGATCCTTTGGGGCCAAGATAGTTAGCAGTATTTGCAATTAAATCTCTACCATAACGGATAAGGCTGCCTTCATTTGTTGCTGCAATGGAATTGGTATCAGGCGCAACCCACTCTGCTTTAACAGCAGCGGTATCTTTGGTAGTTTCAGCGGCTTTTTGTTTTGAGGATTCGTTATTGCAGCTAAAAAACATACTAAAAGAACCTACTGATACGAATACCAGCGCAAATAGATTTTTTTTACAATAAGTCATACCGGTTTATTTTATAGTAAGTAATTTATAAGTCTACTTATAACAAGGAGCTAACTTCCATGCGTTTCTGGCCTACTTGTATAATTTAATCCTTTGAAATATCTGCAGCCTGATAATATCAGCATGGTTGAACTGGTTACCCGAGCTTTTTTGCTGAAAGGCGTACATATAATCCAGCTGCAGGTTAAGGTTCTTAAGCGGCTGATAATTAAAACCAACTGTAATGCGGTTTTGATCGAACATATTATTTACAATATTTTTACCCGCATTTATCATTATTTCATCGGCTGCTCTAAAGTTTAATGATTTTGTATTATCCTTTGATTTGTAAAGATTGTAGTCTAAAGCAAGCTGATACCTAAAACGGAAATTGAAATTGTAGCCGTCAATTAATTTGTCGCTGGCCGTTTTTCTTATGTATCGTTCTTCTATTCTATACCGATGGCTTAAAGTAATCTTATCAAGCTTCTGCCTGTAACTCAGTTCCTGGTATGGCCTTAATTCGGGCACACCCAGGGTACTTGTTGAAGCCGGGTCAAAAGTTCTTGCTTTAATGTAGGCAAAACCGGCACCGGCACTCCAGTTTTGCCCAAGATTATAGTTGGCCATAGACCTTAAAAAAAACTGGAACTGGTTGCCATTGTCTAGAAAAAATCTTTCACTTACATCACTTGTAACTGACCATTTTGAAGACAATTGGAGCGTATTAAAATAGGAGTTCCAGGAAACGGGCCTGGCAGTTATTTTTTTGCCGGTGCTTTGACCTTCGGCTGAAAGTAAACATGCCAAACAAATAGTTGCAGCAAGAAACGACCTGGAAAAGACATTAGGTCTCATTATATTTTTTACCAAATATAACTAACCAAAAAATTAATATAAATTTTATTGAATTATTTCCTGTTGTTTTATTGGCCAGGCCACTGTTTAAAATGGCATCGCCTGTTGCGTCGCACACTTGTAAGTTCAGGTTATTGATCTTCAAATTACGGTGTAATACAAATTTGCAGCCACCAGTTATTATTTACCCTTTGATTCTGCAGGCGCAGTTTTTTTAAGCTGTTCGGTCAAAACTTCCTGGTGCAATGGCATATAACCTGCCGTGTGTACAAATTTTTGGCCATCGGTTAAAACCCATTCAAAAAAATCAAGAACGGCTTTTTTTTGCGGCCTCCCTTTTGTAATAAAATATAAATCCCTTGATGGAGGGGATGGGTATTTACCCGCATCCAATGCTTCGAGGAATGTTGGAAGGTCTTTGTAAAAATGTTCGCTGTCGTCTATTCTTCCATTGCCGTTTATATCAATTGGTAATACTTCTATGCCGGGTATCTTTTCGCCGGTATGCATATTGTATACAAAGAGTGTATTGTTATAACCAATTCCGTTTTTATCCTTTTTAACTGCATCAGCCACACCGGGGTCACCGGCAACACCAATGCCTTTAATATCGTCCTGCGTTTTGCCAAAATAAGCTGCCCATGAATCGCCTGCGCCTGAAGCATCGGCCCTTGTATAAACTGATATTTTATGCGGCACAGCGCTGGCTACTTTAAAAAGACTGTCCCAGGTAGCGGGATGATTTTCTGTGAATACAGATTTGAATTCTTCTTTCTTTAAACCCCGCAGCAACAGCATATCTATGTAAGGATTCTTTGCATTAACGGTTGGTAACACTGCATCTTTACAAAGAGCAATCCACCATACACCTTTTTGTTTTTCAGCATCGGTAATTTCCCTTGAAACCATACCTACATCAACAGCTCCGTTGAGTGCATCGGTTAAACCTTTACCTGCACCGCCTGCCTGTATATCAAACCTTATATTGGGATGTGTTTTGTTATATTCTGCCGCCCATTGCTGTACCAAAGGATATAATGCAAATGCACCCGAAAAAGAAATAGACGATTCCTGGTTTTCATGCGAACTGCCACCGCATGAATAGAATAATAGGGCAACAAATAGCGGCGCAAAAAAACTTGCTTTCATAATGATAAGTTTGAGTGTAAAATATTTTAGTTCTGTAAAACTTATTGATAGCTCTTGTAAATCAACCAATCATTTTATCCGGTAAAAATTTATTCTGTGCCTGTTATGGTATTAAGTTTTCCTTTCTACTTTTATTTATTGAACCCAAATTGTGCAGTAGAAATTTTTTGGGGCCGGCAGTAGATTTTTTATGGCATCGTCCCTTGCGTCGCACACTTGTACTGCAGAATATAACTGAGCCTTAACAGCCAATACACCCAACTGCAAAATCCGGGTTGAACAGGGTTGCTGATTTGAATACGGGCTGTTGAAAGCTGCATCATAATCAGAAAGTACAAGTGTGCGACGCAAGGGACGATGACATGATAATCGTAAGCCCGGTTCATCATTTTCTTTTAAATATAAACACTTTAAATAAGCAGTTTATAAATAAGAGCCGCATAGAAATGCAGCTCGCTTTTAGTAGAACTAAAACTCAAACTTAAGAAAACAAATACCCCTTTTATATCCCCCATGAGAAAATTATTTTAGTGCCCCACCCTTAAATATTCTTTTAAAATATCTGTTTTAGGATTTTCGAAAATCTCTGATGCAGGCCCGTACTCCACAATTTCGCCGTAATACATGAACACTACAAAATCTGCCAAACGCTTTGCCTGCCTGAGTATATGAGTAACAAGGATAATCGTGTAATCAGCTTTTAACTTCAAAAACTCTTCTTCAATTACCCTGCTGCTGATTGGGTCGAGCGCAGAAGTAGGCTCGTCTGCCAGAATAATTTCGGGCTCAACTGCCAAACCTCTTGCCAAACATAAACGCTGCTGCTGACCAATGGAAAGTCTTTGTGCAGATGTTTTTAAACGGTCTTTTACTTCATCCCATAAAGCCACTTCGCGCAAATGTTTTTCTACTTTTTCGCTAATGATACTTTTCTTGCGGATGCCTTTTATTTTTAAACCATAAGCTATGTTATCGTAAATACTCATGGGCAATGGAAATGGCCTTTGCATTACCAAACCCATCTTCTGGCGTATTTGGGTAATATCGTATTTGCCACTCAATATATCTTCTCCGTCAATTTCTATGGAGCCGTCTAATTTTAATTCACTGTACAGGTCGGTTAGCCTGTTCATGCATTTTAATAAAGTTGTTTTGCCGCAACCCGATGGCCCGAGTAAAACAGTGATTTTATTTTTTGGTACTACAAGGTTTATGTTTTTAAGTATCTGTGCATTCTTGCTGCGTACATTCAGGTTACGGATATTAAGAACGGGTACCTCTCCTGGCACAACCTGAAAATGTGCTGCCTCTTTTGATATTACCGGTATGGTTGTTTTAATTGACATAATGTAATTTTTAGTGTTTGAGTTTTATGTTTGGTTTATAGCTCTTTATAAATGACCGTTATTTTTTCCTGTACAATACCCTTGCAGTAATACTGATGCAGAGTACAATAAACGTGAGTACAATCGCTGCTGCATAAGCGCGGTTCTGTACTTCCTCTATTGGTGAGCCTAACTGGAAAAAAATTGAGAGCGGTAATGTGGCAGTTGGGTCGCTTAAATTTCTTGGTACGTGATCCGTATAGCCTGCTGTAAATAACACGGAAGCTGCATCGCCAATGCCTCTTCCAAAAGCTAATAATACTGCAGTGGCAAAACCGGGCAAAGCCTGTTTAAAAAATATTTTATAGGCTGTTTCCGTTTTGGTTGATCCCAAAGAATAAGATGCTTCCTGTAAGCCGATTGGTATTGTTTTTAAAACTTCATCCATGGCGCGTATCATAATGGGGGCGATCAATGCACCCACCGTTACAATGCCTGCACCTAATGAATTTCTTAAACCAAAAAAAATCATGATAGTAAAAGCAAAAGCGCCATAAACTATTGAGGGTATGCCCCACAAAACGTCAAGGAAAAAACGCACACCAATTAATAACCTGCGATACCTGATGAGGTAAATATTAATAAACAGTGCAACGGGTAAGCTTACAATAAAAGCCAGTATTGACGCACCGATGGCAAGGTAAAATGAACCTGCAATAGCGTTAACAATACCACCGCCGCCACCCATATAAAAACCACCTTTTGGTTCCTGCGATAATATTTCCCAGGAGAGTGATGAAGCGCCTTTGCTGATAATCGTATATAAAATATGTGCCAGTACAAATACTACCAGCAATGCTACCAGTGCCGTAAGTACGCGGAAAAATTTTTCTTCCAGTTTTCTTCTTAGTGTCATTTTTCTTCGGATTTATAGATGAGGTAACGGAATAATATATTTATCGCCAGTATAATAACAAACAGCAGCAGCGAACCAAACATGAGTGCCGAATCGTAAGATGGTATACTCATCATTTCGCCATAGTTGTTTGCAATCAATGCGGGCAGCGGGTAACCTGCATCAAACACCGATGCGGGTTCCTGCACCACATTACCAATTACCATCATTACGGCAATGGTTTCGCCAAGCGCTTTGGAAAAACCAAGGCCATAAGCCGATAAAATTCCCGTGGCTCCTTTGCGTATAAATACATGTTTTATCGTTTCCCATTTGGTTGCACCGAGGGATAAAGAGGCTTCTCCCAATTCAACAGGTACCTGCCTGAAAACTTCAAGCAGCATGTTAAGAATATAAGGAATACTCATTACCGCAAGTACCAGCGCACCTGCCAATATGCTATAACCCAAAGATTCGTTATTGAAAAACGGAGCAATAGTATCGCCAACAAGCGGCACTATTACCAGCACACCCCAAACACCATAAACCACAGAGGGTATACCTGCGAGTATATCTATAACAGGCCGCATAAATTCGAGTAGCCATTTTGGGGCAAACTGAGAAAGATAAATAGCCGCAAGCAAACACAGCGGCATCGAAATAATTAAAGCAATTATGGTAACCCACAATGAGCTTAGAATAAAAGGCCAGAAACCAAATTTGTCTTCGCTGGGCGACCAGTCTGCCGAAAAGATGAGGCTGCTTAAAGTGTGACCCGTTAGCAGATCTTCAGATTTTAGCACAAGGCCGGTACCAATTGCAAGTGGCAAAAGCAAAAAGAAGCTTAAGCACACCAGCATCCATTTGGATGAAATGTTATCAATAAGTATTCGCTTTGTCATTTTGTTTGAGTTTGTAGTTTTAGTTTTTTTAAGGATAGATTTTTTTGAACCCGGCAGAAGTACTGCTATGATGCTTTACTTGCGTCGCACTCTTGTACTGTTGAATATATTTCAGCAAGGTGAGAAGTCTAAAAGGACTAAAAGGTTAGCAACGGACTTTCTCACAAATTGGTATTTTTAACTGTCTACGGTTAGAGCTTTGCCCAATTATATTCTGAACGTACAAGTGTGCGACGCAAGAGGCGATGCCATTTTATATTATGCCGGGCCAATCACCTTCTTTGTTGCATCATTTTTAAAAATTTATTTTCCCAATTTTTTTACCTGATCTCCCAATACATTTTTTGGAAGTGGAACAAAACCGGCTGAGTTTACAAATGCCTGCCCATCGGTTAAACACCACTTAAAGAAATCAAGTATTTCTTTTTTCTGTGTTTTACCTTTTGTAATAAAGTAGAGCTGCCTTGCGGGTGGCGAAGGATATTTTCCATCATTTACCGCTTTAAGAAAAATGTGCAGGTTGCCATAAAAATTTTCATCAGCATCAATGGTACCATTACCGTTTACATCTATAGGCACTACTTCTATGCCCGGCAATTTTTTACCTGTTTTTGCATCGAATACAAACAATGTATTGTTGTAGCCGATTGAATTAAGGTCTTTGCGTACAGCATCAGCAACACCTGGGTCACCGGATACGCCAATGCCTTTTATGTTCTCCTGCTTTTTTCCAAAGAATGATGCCCATGAGTCTGCAGCGCCAGCAGCATCTGCTCTTGTATAAACATTAATTTTCTTTGTGGTTTTGCTGCTTGACCCCAATAACTGGTCCCATGTTTCAATGGTATGGTCCACGAAAATACTTTTGAATTCATCCTTTTTTACGCCACGTATCTGGATTGATTTTAAGTTGGAATTTTTAGCATTCATGGTGGGTATAACAGCATCTTTACAAAGTGCGATCCACCAAACACCTTTTGCTTTTTCTGCATCAGTTAATTCACGGGAGAACATACCTACATCCACCGCACCGGTAAGGCAATCTGTGAGGCCTTTACCTGCGCCGCCAGCCTGTATATCGAAGCGGATATCAGGATGTGTTTTGTTGTACTCCTCGGCCCAAACCTGCGCCAAAGGGTATAATGCAAATGCACCCGAAAATGAAATTGACACAGTATTTACACCGGGATCATCTGGATGACCGGGCTTGCCGGAAAAATTAAGGGCAAGTGCAAGAAGGGCTGTTGTAATAATGAACGATCTTTTTTTCATTTAGTTAAGTTTTAATTATTCAAGTATTTTAGTTCTATGTATTTAGTAGGAATTGTGTGCTTAAAAAGAAAATTTACCCAAAGTTGGCGTAAACCTTACGCTTATATAAGACCAGTAAGGAAAAGCTTTTGTATCGCCGCTTTTTTTAATTGTAACCATAGCATCAGTGATTTTTGCCCAGCAGAAACCTGCTTCAATATCTATAACCGGAGTTGGTTTGTAATTCATGCGCAGGTCGCTTTCGAAACCAAGGTATTTTTTAATGGGGATGCCTTTGTTAACAAATCTTGCCTGAGAATAAAAAAGATGGTTTTCAAAACGTAGCAACAGTTTCTTATTTTGGTTTTGGTACCACAGGAATAAATAAGGATTAACAAGGCCTGCATTGTTTACATCTGTGGGGAATGTTGCAAATAAATCCATGTTGCCCATGAAGCGGTGTGCCACGCCATACAATGGAACAAAACTCCTGTCCTCTTTGTAATGCTTAGATGAATCGGCACCGCTTAGATACTCCACACCGAGGCGTACCGTTAAAGCTTTGTTGGTATATTTTATTTCAGGTTGAATATAATAAGCCTTTAATTTCTTGCCAGATGAATCTTTGCCATATTGTGTATAACCGCTGAAAGTAAAGTACCAGTTATAAGTAGAATATTCCAGGCGGCCACCACTTGTGAAACGCATGTTGGTGGTTTTATAATCGTTAGGCAGGGAGCTTTGGTAGCCATCACCGGTATTCAGGGTTAAGAGATTAAGTTTATCAGTAATCTTCCAGTTGAAATAATTAATAAGCAGTGTTTTGTAATTTACAAAACCTGTGGGCTTGTAGTTGCTGGTAAACGCATTTTCGCCAAACTGGTTGTAGGCCAACGTAAGTTCGTTGGTAAAGTTTATTTTATTGTTGTAAACAAGGCGCACAGCATCATGCGAATTACCCGGAAGCCTCCAATCGTTCTCCGCAAACAGGCGTTGGTTATCGTATTGAATACGCTGACGGCCTATACGTACAGACCATTTATCATTGAAATGTGGTTCAACGTATCCCTCAAATAAATAAAGAGGGTAAGTTGTAGCTTCGGTAGGCGTTACAACTGTTTGTCCTTCTCTTGGATCTTGCTGACCCCATTGCCTTGTATCTTGTACAGACATGAAAACATCTAATCGTTTTCCCTTGTAGTCGAAGTTGATACGTGTTCTTTGATTGGTTAGAAACGCTGGCAACGTATCCTGTGTTGGTAAAACACGATATCCATGCCTGAACTCTGTCCTTACTCTCATATCAAGTGAAATGGTTAAACTGTTTTCCTTTTTTGTTGTAGTTGTGGCTGTTTTAAGTGAATCAAGTTTTGCGAAAGCCAGTTTAAGTGAATCACTAAGAGTTGCCTGGGCGAAAAGGGCGCTGCCTGAAAATGATAAGGCTGCGAAAAGGAGAAGTTTTGGTGGTAATTTGAATCTCATAATTGTTAATTTTTTTCAAATATATAATTCCTATCGAAATAATAGGAGTTTATTTAAAAAAAATTATTTTTTCTTTTTCTTCATGGAATTTGACCGCTGCATAATTTCTGTGAGTGTTGCAGTCTTGAGCATATTTACAGTTTCGTTGCGCACATCAGCAAATATGGAACGTATGCCGCAGGTAGCTTCATCTTTACATTCTTCGCAACGTTCGTAATAAGTATGGGTAACACAGGGTAGTAAAGCGATAGGGCCATCAAACAGGCGCATTACATCAGCAATATTTATTTCATCCGGAGATTTATGCAGAAAATAACCGCCCGTTTTTCCCTTACGGCTGCTGAGCATACCGGCATTTTTCAACACAAGTAAAATAGCTTCAAGAAATTTGCGGGGAATATTTTCGCTTTCTGCAATCTTACTGATCTGTATGGGTTCAGTTCCTTTATTTTCTTTTGCCAGGTAAACTAATGCGTTTATGGCATATTTTGTTTTCTTTGAAATCATTGGTTAAAACAATCTAATGGTCATTTAGCAAAGCGTTCAAAAGTAATCAAACTTTTTGCCTTCTGCAAGCTGTAAATATATTTGTTAGTAACTGAACAAAAGATAGCCCCATGGCTTAAGCTCAAATTTTTTATTGTTCCCTAATTCTTCATTTGCCCCAGAAAAAATATTAATGGGCTTACCTGCAAAATCTGCGTTTTCAATATTAAAAGATTGGATCTGTTTACTGAGATTAAGTATTACAAGCACTCTTCTTGCTCCACTTTCTCTCATGAAAGCATAAATGGCAGCATCATTGGATGTTTTTAATTTTGTAAAAGTTGCATTGGCAGCAAGAGCCGGATTTTCTTTTCGTACTGCCAAAAGCTTTTTATAAAAAGCAGCTCTCGCATATTTGCTGAAAGCAATTGTATCCTTATAAAAGAAACTAATACTGTCAAGAAATGGTTCTTCCTGACCGCTGTAAATAAGTGGAACAGATTTTTCAATAGTTTGTGTGAGGACTGCAAATGGCGCATGACTTTCTCCAGGCATAGTGGCATAGTCTGCTTTGTTCCAGCTATTCTCATCATGGTTGCTGGTGAAATACATCAGTAGTCTGGTTTTGGGAAAGGTTGAATCTACGCGGTTTAGTACGCTGTCTAATGCAAATGCGGGACGTTCGCCTTTTGCAATTAATTTCATCATGTTAAATTCATCCCATGGATATGTCGCATCAAAACCATCTACTTGTTCAGCGGCTTTATTACTTTCCGCAAGCATGAAAATATTCTTCATTGCCCTTAATTGCGGAATACATTTTTTCCAGAAATCATCAGGTACATTCCATGCAACATCACAACGGAAACCATCAATATCAGAATTAGTGATCCAGTATTTCATGGCATTGATCATTGAATCCTG
>JANXWM010000767.1 GCA_025351145.1 Chitinophagaceae bacterium | reverse complement strand
GTTTAATGATCTTGTCTAATGGAGCAATGATCAGGCTTAACGGCGTACGAAATTCATGACTTACATTAGTAAAGAATTTTGTTTTTAATTGTTCCAGGGTGTGGGCTCTTTCTGCTTCCCTTCGTTGATGCTGTACTTCATAGCGCATGTGTATTCTGTCTAATGTAATGCGCCGTGCAAGCAGCAGCAATCCTGCAACAACCAATATATAAATAATATATGCAACAGGGGTTCGCCAAAATGGGGGTTCAATATTGATCTGCAAGGTTTTTACATCGCTCCACAAACCATTACCGTTTAAAACTTTTACTTTAAAAGTATAATGTCCGGGGTCAAGATTTGTGTAAGTAACCTGCCGCTGATTGCCATTTGTATACAACCAATCAGGGTTAAATTCTTCGAGCATGTAGGCATATTTATCATGGGTACTGTGCGCAAAATCAAGTGAAGCAAATTCAATGGAGAAAACATTCTCTTTGTATTTAAGGTCTATGCTTTGGAGTTGTGATAAAGATTGCTTTAAGAGTACACGGTCATTAATTATTGCACCTGGTTCAATATTGTTATTAAAAATCTGCAAGCCTGTGAAAACAATTTTAGGATGGTAAACGGGCTTTTGTATTTTTTCCGGGTTAATAATATTAAAACCGGAAGGTCCTCCGAATATTAATTCGCCTGTTTTGGTCTTTAGTGCCGCATTATCATTGAATTCGCGGTTTTGAAGGTCGTTCGTTTCATCGTAATTAACAATAAACAAACCCATACCATTTCCTTTTTCCTGCGGAACAGCACTGCATAATCCGTTTGGCGTAGAAATCCAAAGTGTTTGATGGTTATCTTCCAGAATATTCCATATTATGTTATCAGGAAGACCATCCGATATGGTAAACGTCTGGAAGCTTTTTGTTTGCTCATTATAGAGATTTAAACCTTCGTGGGTGCCTACCCAAATCCTTTCTTTGCTGTCTTGCAAAAGACTTATAATACTGTTGGTGCTTAAACTGGTTTTGTCATTTGTATGCTGATAAAAAATCGTCTTTTTGTTCTTTTCAAAAACGGTGATTCCATTGTCTGTTCCTATCCATAAATTCCCTTTTTGATCCTGCAGAAGTGCGGAAATAATATTGGAACGTATCGGGGGTTCATTTCCGGTATATTGAAAATGTAGAAACTGCTTTGTTTTTGTGTCAAAAAGATCAAGCCCGCCGCCCAGGGTTCCAATCCATAGTTTATTTTCTTTGCCTTCTGATATTTCCCATACGTTATCATTTGCCAGACTTGAAGTCTCATTATCATTGTGCCTGTATTGGGTAAACTTGTTTCCATCAAAACTATTTAGCCCTCCCAGATAAGTGCCTATCCAAAGTATGTTATCGTTATCTATACACAATGATACTATTACGTTACTGCTGAGGCTATGTTCGTTTTGTGAATCGTGCAGGTATTGTCTGAATGTATTATTTTTCCTGTCAAAATAAATCAATCCTCCACCGTTTGTGCCTATCCAGATATTGCCTGCCTTGTCTTCTGCAAACCGGTTTACATCATCATATTGAAGTGTTTCAGCTATTGATTCCTGGTGATGGTAATGCGGAAATTGGGTGATGCTGCCATTTAAATAGTTAACTCCCTGCTTATAAGTGCCCACCCATATAATTCCGTTATTATCCTTGTAAAGCGCAGTAATGCTGTTTTGGCTCAGGCTCTTTTGATTTTTAGGGTCGTTTAAAAGATAAGTGGTGGCAAAATTGTTCTTTTTGCTGATCAGATTTATGCCTCCGTGGTCTGTAGCCACCCAAATTAAACCACTGTTATCCTGAACAACCTGGCTCACCAGGTCTGAATTTAACCTGGTTGGAAAAGAATTTACATTAAAAGACTTTATTGAATTATCGGATGGATGAAACAGAAAAATACCATTTGAATAATACCACAGCCAGATATCTCCGTCACTGTCTATAATAAGATTATAAGGATTATTTCCTTTATTAAAATTCTTCAAAGCAACACTTGCTAAAATAAGCTTGCCTGAGCTAAGGTCATATGCTTCCAGGTATCCGCTTTGATACACGATCCACAATTTCCCGTCATTTGTTTCTTTTAAGGTATTAATTTTTTCAGAAGCATGGGCATTAGCAGCCTGCCCAAACAGGCGGGCTTTTTTATCTGTTTCCGTATATAAATACAGTTCATTTCTGTCGTAAAGAAACCAGTATCTTCCTTGGCTACCCTTTACAATAGTGCTTATATTGCCATCAGGTAACCCAATAGATCTTAAATACCTGTAAGAATCAGCATCAAATTTTTCCGTGCGTGAATCATAAATCGAACTGCCGGCTCCTGTGCCCACCCAGATTTTTTTATCAGGAAGTTCATATAGTGAGAAAATAAAATCATTGCTTAGCGAAGTACTGTCATCTGGTTTTCTCCGGAATATTTTAAACGAATATCCATCGTAGCGGTTAAGCCCCGATGGTGTTCCGAACCATAAAAAACCATCGGTATCTTTCAGTATGGCGCTAACCTGGTTATTGGAAAGACCATCATAAATGCTAAGTTTTGAAAAATTATAGTGCTCACTTTGAGCAAAAGCAAAAAGCGACAACAACAGCAAAACAGTGAAAATAAGCACACGCATCACTTCAGGTTTAACTTAAGAAAAATTGCACCGGGCTGGAACAGAAATTCAACAATGTTTGCAAAATCGCAAATTAAGTTAATAAAATGAGCAAACTAAATAAGGACCTTACCATTACCTAACTGATAAATACCAAAATCATTGTATAATTTAATGGTGTTATACTTTGCACCGCATAAAAATGTGCAATGTTTTTTATCCACCGATGCTGTGCCTGAACCGGGCTATATTGCTACTATGAAACCCAGTTGCGTCGCACTCTTGTACGTTCGATTCCTGTATCAGCTTTAGCCTTCCATTTCTCATACTGCCTTAAAAGCCAACCGTTACTTATTTTAATATTACACAGGAAGCCAAAGATGCCCATAGATATACAGATGAAAGGATTGCGACGCGACGAAGATGCCATGAAATACTGATGCTGGTATAATGCAGTTGAATTTTTACAAACATAAAAGCCCTGAAAAAATCAGAGCTTTTACAAAGTCGGGATGACAAGATTTGAACTTGCGACCCCACGCCCCCCAGACGTGTGCGCTACCGGGCTGCGCTACATCCCGAAATTACCTGAACGGCATTTAACCGCAGGGCTGCAAATGTAAAGGCTTTTTATAAAAATCAACTTATATTCGCAAAATTTTACTCCCCTCACATGAAGATTTTACTGAAACAGGTTGCAGTTGCAGATCAGGGCTCGCCACACAATGGTTTGGTAAAAGATATTTTGATTACCAATGGTATTATTGAAAAAATTGAGCCGCAGCTAAATGAAGAAGCTGATGAAACAATTGAATGTAATAATGCTTTTATTTCGCAGGGGTGGGTTGATATTTTTGCTCAATTCTGCGATCCGGGATCAGAACACAAAGAAACACTTGAAACAGGCACTGCCGCTGCCGCTGCCGGTGGTTATACACAGGTTTTCACTTTACCAAATACAAACCCTGTTGTTCACAATAAAGCACAGGCAGAGTATATTATTCAGAAAGCAAAAGGGTTGCATGTAACTGTACACCCATTAGGTGCAGTAACAAAACAATGCGAGGGAAAAGAACTTGCTGAAATGTACGATATGTATGCAAGCGGTGCAGTTGCTTTTAGCGACGGTACCAATGCCATACAATCTGCCGGTTTAATGGTAAAAGCCCTGCAATACGTAAAAGCGTTTAACGGCGTAGTAATACAGGTTCCGGTTGATAAAAGCATTGGCCAGTTTGGTTTAATGCATGAAGGAATTGTTTCAACAAGGCTGGGGTTACCAGGCATACCCGCAATGGCCGAGGAATTGATGGTGGCAAGAGATATTAAACTGGCACGCTATGCAGGTTCAAAATTGCATTTTACAGGTGTTACTACTGCAAAATCCATTGAATATATTAAGCGTGCAAAAGACGCAGGTTTACATGTTACCTGTTCTGTAACGCCTTATCATCTTTTCTTCTGCGATGAAGATTTAAAAGATTACGATACGAACCTTAAAGTAAACCCGCCATTGCGCAGCAGGACTGATATGATGGCATTAAGAGAGGCTGTAAAGAATGGTTCAGTAGATTGCATTGCATCGCATCATACACCCCAGGACTGGGATAATAAAACATGCGAATTTGAATATGCTAAAGATGGGATGATTGGTTTGCAGACCTGTTATTCAGCTATACACACAGTTTTACCGGAATTGAGCGCAAATGATATCGCAGCGCTGTTTTCTTTGAATGCAAGAAGGATATTTAATCTAAATACTTCAGTCATTAAGGAAGGGAAAATAGCCGAATTTACTTTATTTAATCAGCTGCCGGAAACGGTATTTACCAAAGAACAGGTAAAGAGTAAATCTCAGAACTCGGCATTTATCAA
This sequence comes from Chitinophagaceae bacterium, assembly GCA_025351145.1. GTDB lineage: Bacteria > Bacteroidota > Bacteroidia > Chitinophagales > Chitinophagaceae > Limnovirga. Next base: position 4,163 of record JANXWM010000767.1, on the reverse strand, counting down.
TCATACTTTAACGGGAAAAGTAATTGGTATTTTCTCAAAAGGAAACTTAGTTTTGAATAAATAAATAAAACAGCCATCATGGAACAGAAAATTGCCACCCCGGTACAAAAAGGACTCATGATATCGTTAATATTAATTGTTTATGGCCTTGTATTGTATTTTACAAACCAGTTTGGAAATAAAACGTTAGGATATCTTCAATATGCAGTTTTAATAGGCGGGGTAATCTGGAGCTGTATTTATTTTGCAAAACAAATGAATGGTAATGTAACCTTCGGCAATGTATTCGCGCATGGCTTTAAAACAACAGCATTTATTACCGCATTAATGGCTGTTTACACCTTTATTTCAATCAAATTTATTTTTCCCGATATTGTAGATAAAACAATTGAAATTGCCCGAACTGAAATGGCATCTAATAAAGACTTATCAGAAGATCAGGTAAACCAATTATTAGAGATGACTAGAAATAATTTTACGCTGATTGCAATCAGCGCAATTTTATTAATGTTTGCTATATACGGAGCAGTAGCATCTTTAATTGGCGCAGCCATTGCAAAGAAAAATCCGCAAACACCATTTGCACAACCTCAAATCTAATTCTGAAGCATGGATGTATCCATCGTTATCCCATTATACAATGAAGATGAATCGCTGCCTGAATTATCAGACTGGATAGTTCGTGTCGTAACTGAACACAATCTTTCTTATGAAGTAATCCTTGCCGACGATGGCAGCACCGATAACAGTTGGGAAGTAGTGAAAGAAATTGCTGCAGGCAACCCAAATTTTAAAGGTATCAGGTTTCAACGCAACTATGGAAAATCGGCAGCATTAAACGAAGCATTTAAAGCTGCTAAAGGCAATGTGGTAATTACCATGGATGCAGATATGCAGGACTCGCCGGATGAAATTCCGGAGCTTTATAAAATGATTGTTGAAGACCGTTACGACCTCGTAAGCGGCTGGAAAAAAAAGCGGTACGATAATACATTTACCAAAAATCTTCCCTCAAAAGTATTCAATGCTGCTGCAAGAAGTATGTCAGGCATTAAACTGCACGACTTTAACTGCGGCCTTAAAGCTTATAGAAATAAAGTAATAAAAAGCGTTGAAATATATGGCGAAATGCACCGCTATATTCCGGTGCTTGCAAAGCTTGCAGGTTTTAGAAATATCGGCGAAAAAATAGTTGAACACCGGCCACGCAAATACGGAATAACCAAGTTTGGATGGAGCAGGTTTATCAACGGCTTTCTCGATCTGCTCACACTAAATTTCATCGGTCGCTTTGGCAAAAAACCTATGCACTTTTTCGGCTTATACGGTACGCTTTGTTTCCTCATTGGTTTTGGCCTCAGCGCATACCTCATCATTGCCAAATTCACCCTTCAAAATTTTTCTTTAACCAATCGTCCACCGTTTTATATTGGACTAGCTACGATGATTATCGGCATGCAATTGTTTCTCACCGGTTTCGTTGCCGAACTTATAGGAAGAAATTCAACTGAGCGAAATACTTACCTTATAGAAGACAAGCTGGGAATTAAGTAAAACTATTCCTATGAAAAAAGTCGTTATCATCGGCCAGGCACATCCCATCCGCGGTGGTATTGCATCTTTTAACGAAAGGCTTGCAACAGAATTTCAGCAGCAGGGTTTCGATACAACGATTTATACTTTTTCATACCAATATCCTGCGTTCATGTTCCCCGGAAAAACGCAGTATTCAAAAGAACCGCTTACAAAAAAACTCAACATAAAAGTTTGCATTAATTCTATCAATCCATTTAACTGGATCAAGATTGGATACGAGTTAAAAAATCTTCGTCCTGATATTATTGTTGTTGCATACTGGCTTCCATTAATGGGGCCTGCGCTGGGTGCCATTTTAAGGCTGGCTAAAAAGAATAAACACACAAAAATTATCTGCATTGCACACAATGCCATTCCCCACGAAAAGAGAGTTGGTGATAAACAGTTTACCCAGTATTTTATTAAGCCCGTTGATGCTTTTATTTCGCTCAGTGAAAAGGTAACAAGCGACCTGCGAACCTTTACCCAAAAGCCTTTGCTGCAAACAGTGCATCCGTTGTTCGATCATTTTGGCGATCAAATAAATAAGGCAGAAGCAAGGCAGCATCTCGGTTTAAATATGCACGATAACATTATTTTATTCTTTGGTTTTATACGCAAATACAAGGGTTTGGATTTATTGCTCGAAGCGATGAAAATATTAACCAAGCATCCAATTCCAAATCCCCAATTCCAAATCCCAAAGCTCCTTATCGCCGGTGAATTTTACGAGGATGAACAGCCTTATCAACAACTCATAGATAAGCTCGGCATACGTTCGCACTTAATTATAAAAGCAGATTTTATTCCCGAGAACGAAGTAAAATATTATCTCAGTGCCGCCGATTTCGTAATTCAGCCGTACCGAAATGCCACGCAAAGCGGCGTTACGCCCCTCGCCTATCATTTCGAAAAACCCATGCTGGTAACCAATGTTGGCGGGCTGCCCCATCTGGTGCCCAACGGTAAGGCTGGCCTTGTTTGCGAGCCAAACCCAGCAGATATTGCAGCGCATATCCGCATGCTGTACGAATTAGGTGAAGACTATTTTTTGCCTCACCTTCGCGAAGAAAAAAAGAAATACAGTTGGGGAATTTTGGTTGACTGCATTAAAGAATTATCAAAGCAAATAAATAGGTAATGCAAATATTTTGGGCCGGGCAGCAGTATATGAATGAAGCTTTCCTTGCGTCGCACTCTTGTACGTTCGGATTATATATTGAACTTTTACCGAAGCAAAGATCGAAGCGAATATTTTAACCGTGCGTCATTTGACGCACAATGTTCCAAGCGTACAAGTGTGCGACGCAACAGACGATGAGAAAAGAGCCAATGCCGGGTTCATAAAATGTATTAAAATACTTTTGACTAAACTAAAATATTGACAGCTCAAAGCTTACAAAAATGATCTACAGAAGCAGGGCACCTTTGCGAATTGGTTTGGCCGGTGGCGGTACAGATGTTAGTCCGTACAGCGATGAGTTTGGCGGAGCTATTTTAAATGCCACCATTTCGCATTATGCGCATGCAAGCATTGAACCTATCCAGGAAAACGGCATCATTTTACAGGCCCTCGACCGCAAAGAAGAACAGCGTTTTGAATGGAGCAATGAGCTGCCCATCAACGGCAAACTTGACCTGCTGAAAGGCGTGTACAACCGCATTCAAAAAGATTATGGTTTGCCTCTTACCAATTTCTGCTTGAGCACTTATGTAGATGCCCCGGCAGGCAGCGGATTGGGCACTTCATCAACGCTTGTTGTAGCAGTTATAGGTGCGTTTGCAGAAATGCTTAAACTGCCCCTTGGCGAATATGATATTGCGCACTACGCATACGAAATTGAACGCAAAGATTTGCAGTTGGAAGGCGGCAAACAGGATCAGTATGCAGCCACTTTTGGCGGCATCAACTTCATGGAATTTTATGAAGGCGATAAAGTAATTGTAAATCCGTTGCGCATAAAGCAGGAGTATTTGGATGAACTGGAAAATAACCTGGTGCTTTATTTCACTTCGGTAAGCCGCGAATCTTCAACGATTATAAAAGAACAGCAGCAGAATGTGATTGATAAAAACCTTCAGTCCATTGAAGCGATGCACCATTTAAAAGAGCAGTCGAAAATGATGAAGGAAGCTTTGCTGAAAGGCCGCCTGCACGAAATTGGCGAAGTGCTTGATTACGGCTTTCAGCAAAAGAGGAATATGGCGAAGAATATTTCCAATCCTGCTATTGAAGCTATTTACAGTGCGGTAAAAAAAGCAGGCGCAACAGGCGGCAAAATAAGCGGTGCAGGTGGTGGCGGGTTTATGATATTTTATTGTCCCGGCAACACCCGCTTTAAAGTGATTGATACTTTAAATAATTTTGGCGGCGAAATAAAACCTTTCCGTTTTACAAAACAGGGGTTGATTACGTGGACAAGTGCATAGAAAACATTAATTATGAATGAAAAAATTAAGGATATTATTTCATCATCGATTGCGGTAAAACAGCAACTACTGCAGGATGATGCCATGCTACGGAGAATAGATTTTGCAGTAGATGTTATTTCAAAAGCTTTTGAAAAGGGAAATAAAGTAATGTTCTG
>JANXWM010000750.1 GCA_025351145.1 Chitinophagaceae bacterium | reverse complement strand
CTACAGGGTAATAACGCTCTGCAGATTTAAAAGGGTTTTCCTTTACAACATCGGCCAGCACAGGGTTAAAGTAAAAAATATCATCATCGTTAAGCCCTAACTTTATATCGTATTTTACGGCAAGCGGGTCGTCGGGAATTTTGAGCGAATCAATTTCTATATTGCTTAATTCCGGTTCCAGGGTGTATCCTTTTTTTACTTCTTTCAGATATTCATCCGGTTGCATTTTCGAGAGTTTCTCTCTCATATCCCTTGATTCAAAATTGCCGTAAGTGGTAGTGATAGTGCCAGAAATTTTATTTGCATCGTTTATGGCAAACAGTGAGGTTACTTTTACTTCTTTAATTGAATCTGGAGAAAGATCAATCAGTGCCGGGGTTTCGCTTATCACACGTGCAGAGCCATTGTATATTTCCTCGGGTAATTTGCCAAAACCCATTTTGTTATCCGATGCGTCAAGCATATAATATTTGTCGCCTATTTTTACATGGCAAATCACATAATTAAACCTGTTGATCAGCGGGTATAATTCACTGGCTACGCCATTTTCCCTCGTACTGAGTATTGCCGGTTCTGCTTCAAAATTCAAGTGCTTTAATGCAGCAACAAGTAAAAGGTTTATATCTCCTACACTGCCGCTTTTACTGTCAAATGCTCTTTTTAAAGTTGTTGATGCAAGGAAACCTTCGTGACTGGTGCAGGTAAAATTATCCCTAAAGTATTCGTAAACTTTTTTTGCTTTGGTATAGTCATCGGTTGCGCCTTCTGTAGCCTTCTTAAGATCATCCCCCATCCACCCGTTACCTGCAGTAATAGCCACTCCAAAGTCGTCCCGCTTCATTAATTTGTCAGTTAACTGGTACCAGTCGCCCATAAATTCTTCAGTATGTGTTTCATATTTTATCCTTCTTAACTGAAACTCCAGCCTTGCGCGGTAATTGTCCAGTGTTGTAATAAAACTTTCTGGTTTTAAAGCTGGTACATCTTTCATTGCCCACCTCGCGGCGATGGTTTTAGAATGCATTGTAAAAGATTCAGTGCGGTCGCTTGCTGAATTCCCCCTGTCAACGATATTGTACGATTGATTAGACCATGTAGAAGTATCAATGTCAAAAGGATGGTAGCCCTGCCGTATCATTACGTAGTCAAAAATATCGTTGGGTATCGTTACGGTGTACTCACTCCATAAACGGGGTAGGCTGGCCTGAAAATCCCATGGGCGCAAGTGCGTGTAGTAAGGCGATGTAATAGTGTACCTGTATTCAATAATGGACCCCTCCTTAATATTCGGGAAGGTAAATTTTTTCGCTACATAATTCTCGTTGTATTTGTCTTTAAAAATGGAAGCTTTATCCAGTTTGGTGGCTACAACCTTCCCGTTTTCGAGATTATAAGTAACAGCTTCCAGGTTATCAAGTTTTTCTTCATCATTATTATTCACATACAGCAGTATTTGAACGGTAGCAGCGTCAAACCCATTCTTGTTCATTATCCTCATTCTTTTTTGCTGTTTGTAAACAAGGCTGAAATCGCCTTTTACACCACCTTCAAATGCCGAACTGCCAATATCTGTAAGTACAACGGCTTCTGCATTACTGTCGATGCTGTAAACTGTTGGGGCAAAATCTTCTGGCTTAACCACTCCGTATTTCAGGGGCGACTGTGCGGTAGCCGATAGAAATAAAAACAGGGAAGAAATGCAAATCAGGGTTCGGATGTTTCTCATGAGCATTTAGTGTTTTGGGTGAAAATGAAGTTGTATTGAATGCAATTAACCAAATACGTTTATATTGGCAAAAAATATTATTGCAATCAGCAGCATTACATACAAAAATAATAAAATCTGCTGCCAAAGAACTTGGGTTCCAGTATTGCGGCATTGCAAAAGCCATTAAGCTTGAAAAGGATGCGGCAAAGCTAGAAACCTGGTTGAGCAAGGGCATGCACGGATCTATGCAATACATGGAAAAATATTTCGAACAGCGCATAAACCCTGCTTTGCTTGTGCCCGGTGCCAAAAGTGTGATTACTTTTTTGCTCAATTATTTCCCCTCAGAAAAGCAAAATGACCTTGCACCCAACATTGCAAAATATGCTTACGGAAAAGATTACCATGAAATAATAAAAGAAAAACTTAACCGGTTATTGTTTACCATGAAGCAGCAAATTGGTGAAATTAATGGCCGCGGATTTGTCGATTCTGCCCCCGTGCTGGAACGCAGTTGGGCTCAGCGCAGCGGCCTTGGATGGATTGGCAAAAATGGTAATTTGCTAACCCGCCAGCAAGGTTCTTTCTTTTTTATAGCCACCTTAATTACAGATATTGAACTGGAATATGATGATGCTTATGCAAAAGATTATTGCGGTAGTTGCAGTAGATGTATCGATACCTGCCCCACCAATGCAATCCTCGAAAACAAAGTAATTGATGGCAGCAAATGCATCAGTTATTTTACCATTGAACTTAAAGAAATGCTGATACCAAATGAAGTAAAAAATAAATTTCAAAACTGGATGTTCGGCTGCGATATATGCCAGGATGTATGCCCCTGGAACCGCTTTAGCAAACCCAATACAGAAGCAGCGTTTACCCCTGTTCCCGAAATCCTTAACCTTACCACAAAAGAGTGGGAAAACATGACCGAAGAATCTTTTAAAAAAATATTTAAACACTCGCCGTTAAAGCGCAGTAAGTTCAAAGGCATTCAGCGCAACTTAAAATTTATAAGCAGTGAATAATTTTAGGGGCCGGGCTTTCTGATCCTCTTATAATCGTTCCTTGCGTCGCACTCTTGTACCTCTATAACTTTTTTGAACTTTTCCTGCGTTATGCTTTAAGCACACAAGTTACTGAACGCAGGATTTTTCATTTCAGCATCTTTGCAATACCAATTAAACAGTAATAATGATTGAAACAATAAGCTTTTTTGCACTTTTCTGAAATACATTCAACAGTACAAGTGAGTGACACAACAGGCGACGCTGGCAGCAATACAGTTTAGTACATAATCAAATTCTAATTGGTGTAATATCAATAGTATGGCAGCAACTTTGCAACTGCAATCTTTTATCATTGGCGATCATACAATGAATCTCTTTGTTCCAGATGCAAATCATGTAAAAGAATTGTATCAGCAACAAATTAGCAGCGATCCATCAACTCCATTTCCATACTGGACAAAAGTATGGCCCTCAGCCATTGCTTTAACTCAATTTATATTACAAAATCCTTCCTTTATTCAACATAAAAAACTGCTGGAACTGGCTGCCGGTTTAGGTTTGCCTTCAATCGCCGCAGCAAGCTTTGCCAGTGCCGTTTGCTGCAGCGATTACCGGCCCGAAGCTGTTGAAGTTGCACATGAATCAATCAACTATTTGCAACTAAAAAATGTAAGCTGCATACAACTAAACTGGGAGCATCTTCCCCAAGATGTTGAAGCAGATATTTTGTTGCTCAGCGATATCAATTATAACCCCAAAGCTTTCGATATTTTGTATGCTGTAATAATGCGTTTTATCAATAAAGGCACAACTGTTTTGTTAAGCACACCGCAGCGGCTTTCATCAAAACCTTTTATAGAAAGACTGTTGCCGTGCTGCATTTATCAAGAGGAAACCGTAATTGAAGATCAGCAACAAACGGTAATGGTTACTGTGATGGTATTAAAGAAAGCAACCGGTTATCTGTTCAATAAATCATTAAAAACTTCAATAACT
>JANXWM010000745.1 GCA_025351145.1 Chitinophagaceae bacterium | reverse complement strand
GTCGCACTCTTGTACGTTCGCAATACAATGGGGCTTTACCGAAGCGTAGCCGCCAATTAACGATTGGGCATTACAACCTGAAACTGTATAATTGACATTAAAAACTATTCGCTCAAGAACCTGTTTGCATTTTGTTTGGGTAACTGCACAGGATGCTGAAGATGACCATTGCTATGAACGATAAAGTGATTGCGACGCAAGAGGTGATGCTATGAAAAACTATGCCGGTATCGTGAAAATTATTTGGCCAACGCTACAGGGTAATCTATTTTTAATGCCGCATTATTCCTATAAAAAAATGCCCGCATACAATGAACCGCATCGACAGATTATTTGGAATACTCACTTTACTGCAATCGAAAAAATATGTACCCGCAGAAAATATTGCCCGCAGGTTCGATATGAGTGTGCGCACTGTTTACCGCGATATAAAAGCGCTTGGCGAATCGGGCATACCCATAAGCTTTGAACAGCATAAAGGTTATTTTATAGTGCAGGGATATTTTCTGCCGCCCGTTTCTTTTACCAATGATGAAGCCAATGCTTTTTTGCTGATGGAAACACTTGTCTATGGCTTTGCTGATAAATCTATTCAAACACATTATACCAGTGCGCTTAACAAAGTAAAATCTGTACTGCGCCATTCGCAGAAAGAAAAAGCTGAAACGCTGACCAATAATATGAAGCTGCAGGTGCCACCCTGCTTTAACCAGGATTTTGAATACCTGTCGTTGCTGCAACATGCTATTTCATCGAAGCTTATTTTAGAGATGGAATACAAGAATAATAACAGCGAAATAAGCAAACGGAAGGTAGAAGCTATCGGGTTAATTTTCTATGCATTTAACTGGCATGTAATTGCGTGGTGCCATTACCGCAACGATTACCGCGACTTTAAAGTATCGCGTATTCTGCGGGTAACAAATACAGAAGTGGCTTTCAAAAAAAACGACCACATTGAGCTGAATACCTACATGAAAATGCTGCCAGTAAATTTTTAAAAATAATAAAAGTACGCTGCCATAGGGTTGTCAGTGATGCGTGTTTTCTTTGTGTAACAAACCAAAAAATTACAACTATGTCAATGATTCAAATGCTTTTAAAAGAGATGGAACAGGAAGCCAAAACCACCCGTAAAATGCTGGAACGTATACCCAACGATAAATACGACTGGCAGCCTCACGAAAAAAGTATGAAGATCCGTGCACTGGCTACGCATATTGCCGAATTGCCAACATGGGTACCAATGGTGCTTAATACCACTGAGCTTGATTTTGCGGGCAGCCCCTACAATCCCGTAGTAATAAACAATACTGAAGAATTGCTGCAACTGTTCGAAAAATCATTAACCGAAGCTAAGGAGGCTTTAAGTATGGCAACAGATGAGCAGCTTTTACCCAACTGGACGCTCCGCAACGGCGAAGAAATTTACAGCGTTTCAACAAAGGCAGAAGTAATACGCATGACCTTTTGCCAGATTGTACACCACCGTGCACAAATGGGTGTTTACCTGCGTTTGCTAAACATACCAATCCCCGGCAGCTATGGCCCAAGTGCAGATGATATGAGTTTTTAGTGCATGTTCATGTATACGAAATACCGCTTTCATATATTTTGATGCGGTATTTTTTTTTTGCCATGCAGCAATTCATTTTTCGGCTTTTCTTGCGTCGCACTCTTGTACGTTCGGATTATATACTGAGCTTTTACCGAAGCGTATAAAACCCACCGGATAAATTAAAAAAATGAGCTAAGTTTAATAAGCAATATTTCATAAAAACAACAAGATACAAATGCCGGATTTGAATTTTAAACCATTTCCCAACTTAGCCACAGAACGTTTGCTTTTAAGGCAGCCTGATATAAAAGATGCTGAAGATGTATTGGCTATCCGCTCCAGTGAAATCGTAAATAAATATCTTGACCGCCCTGCAACTATTTCAATTGAACAAGCCCGTAGTTTTATTGATAAGATCAATACCGCCATTGATAAAAACGGTTGTTTTTATTGGGTAATAACGTTAAAAAGTACAGAAAAATTAACCGGCACCATTTGCTTATGGAATTTTTCAAAGGAAAATAACCGTGCAGAAATTGGCTACGAATTACATCCTGATTTTCGTGGCAAAGGCATTATGCAGGAAGCAATAAGAACAGTAATTGATTTTGGATTTGAACAACTAAAGCTTGAAACCATTACTGCGTTTACCGATAGCGCTAATGAAAAATCAAACCGGCTTTTAGAGAAAAATAATTTAAAATTAATGATGCAGCATGAACATGAAAACATGGGTATAGAAGCATCTGCTGATGTATTGGCTTATATACTTAAAATCAGTGATTAACCCTTATGGCCAATATGCATTCTGCAGTACAAGTGTGCGACGCAAGGAACGCTCAATTCCGGGTCATCTGCCCGGCCCAAAAAATTGTATTTGAAATTTATTAAGTAACTACTTTTAACTGTAGGCAACAAGGTTTTGTTTTGATGTACCTAAACCATCTATGCCAAGTTCTACCACATCGCCTGGCTTTAAATATAGCTGCGGGTTCATACCAAGACCAACGCCCGCAGGTGTGCCTGTTGAAATAATATCGCCGGGCAGCAGCGTCATAAACATGCTTACATAAGAAACGAGAAACGGTATGTTGAAAATGAGGTTTGATGTGCTGCCACTCTGCATGGTTTTTCCGTTGAGTGTTAACCAGAGACGCAGGTTGTGCACATCGGCAATTTCGTCTTTGGTTACCAGCCAGGGGCCAAGCGGGGCAAAGGTATCGCAGCCTTTGCCTTTATCCCATGTGCCGTTGCGTTCTAATTGAAAGGCACGTTCGCTTACATCGTTGTGCAGGCAATAACCGGCCACATAATCCATGGCTTCGGCTTCGGTAACATAACTTGCTTTCTTTTCTATAACCACTGCAAGTTCCACTTCCCAATCTGTTTTTTCGGAACCGCGTGGAATAACAATATCATCATTGGGGCCGCAAATAGCCGTTGTTGATTTTAAAAATACAACAGGTTCTGTTGGCACAGCAGCACCGCTTTCCTTTGCATGATCGGCATAGTTTAACCCAATGCATACAATCTTCGATGGCCTTGCCACTGGGCTTGCAAGCTTTGCACCATCAAGGACAGATTGCAAACTATTTTTATTTGTTTCTATAAATTGCGTCAGTCTTTTTAAACCGTCTGTTGCAAAAAAATGTTCGTTATAATCTTCGCCAAATTCATTGGTATCGAACATGGCACCATCAATTACAACACCTGTTCTTTCTTTGTTGTTTTCAATATATCTTATCAGTTTCATGTTTGTGTTTGTTTTGCAGGATAATAAAGAATTATGTGTTTAGTTTTAAAAAGCCGCCATCAATCGGGTAGTCACTGCCGGTTATAAAACCTGCTTCTTCGCTGCATAAATATAAAACAAGAAAAGCAATTTCAGCCGGTGTACCCATGCGGCCAATGGGTTGAGATTTAGATAATTTTTCAAACATTTCCTGCTCTTTACCGGGATAATTTTTTGCAAGAAAATTATCTACAAAAGGCGTATGCACACGACCCGGCGAAATACAGTTACAGCGAATATTATCATCCAGGTAATCTTTGGCTACACTCATCGTCATGGCATATACGGCACCTTTGCTCATGGAGTAAGCAAACCTGTCTGAAAGCCCCGCTATTGCTGCAACAGACGACATATTTAAAATCACGCCCCGCTTATATTGCTTCATAATTGGTATTGCCGCAAACAGGCAATTATATATGCCTTTTACATTCACCTGGTATATACGGTCGAAGTCCGCTTCGCTGGTATTATCAGCTTTACCAATATGCGAAATACCAGCGCTGTTTACGAGTATATCAATGCGCCCAAGTTTGTTATACAATTCTACTACATCCTGTTGTTTTGTAACATCGCAAACAAGCGGGTAAGCTGTACCGCCTTCGTTCTTTATTGCGTTTACTGTTTCAGCAGCATTGGCTTCACTTATATCAGCCACATATACTGCCGCACCCTGCTTTGCAAAAAGCATACATACCGCTTTACCAATACCGCTGCCGCCCCCGGTAACTATTGCGTTTTTGTTTGTAAGATTAAACATGTTTTATTTTTTTATGAACCAGACATTTGCAGTACTATGAATCTTTACTTGCGTCGCACACTTGTACGTTGGGATTGTATATTGAACTTTCAACAGCCGCAGCAACATAACATATACAAGTCGTAAATCTGGAATCGCAAATGTATAACCTTAAACCCTATGCCTTATGCGTCTCACATAGAAAATATATTTTCCATCAGCACCCATTTTTCACCCGGTTTTGCAAAAGGTAATTTTTGCTGGTAATTCCACATCAGCAGTTCCCATTCCTGCACCTTGGCGTTATTAGCATCCATTAAACTTTTTTGCTCAAAAGAAAAATCATTACTTGTGTGCATAATCATAAACAGGCGGTTGCCTGCCCTGTAAATCTCCATTCCGCTAATACCAGAAGATTTGATGCTTTCTATTATTTCGGGCCATACCTGGTGGTGCCATATTTCATATTCGGCAATAAGCTGCTCATCGTTTTTAAGATCAAGTGCAAGGCAATATTTTTTCATACAGCTATTTTTAAATTTTACACCTATAAAAAACCAGATCCGTTTGCAAAAAAAGTGATCAATCCGCAATGGCATATCGCTTCTTCAAACATTAATGATGGCAACATTTAGTGCGCCTCTTTGCATTGTGCTCCATAGCAAACAAAACGTACAAGAGTGCGACGCAACTGAGTTTTATAGCAGCAATGCAGTTTGGCTCATAAAACAAATACAGACCAAATACTGCGACCATTAATAACTTAAGTGCGAAAGAATAATAAAGTAAACCGGTTTGTATCTCCATTTACCACTTGATAATTAATGGTGCCCACATGCAGCTCCACAATTCTTTTTACTATCGACAAGCCTATACCAAACCCCTTTTGCCCCTGTGCATTTTCTCCCCTGAAAAATGGCAAAAAGATTCTTTCGCAATCAGCAGAATCCATCAGCTTTCCATTATTATCAAAATACAATTGTATGGTATTGGCTTTTGCTTCAATTAAAATATTTACATGATGGTCATCCGAATATTTATACGCGTTTTTAATAAGGTTGCGGAAAGCAGAACGCAAAAGGGTCTCATTACCCTGGATACAGAGATGCGATTCATTTTCCGGGGGATTAATAAAATCGAAATTGATCGTAATATCGGGATTGTCTTTTTTTGCCGCAGTTATAGTATCGTAAAGTAATTCATCTATCCGCACATCCGGCCAATCAGGCGAATAACGGATATTCTCGTACTGTGAAAGAAGCAGCAACGAATTGGTGAGATCAATCATTTCCTGCTGGTCTTCTTTCAAAGATTCCAGTACCCTTTTTGACTGGGCAGCCGTTAATTCTTTACCAAGAGCCGATTCTGTTTGCGCAAGCATTGTTGCCAGCGGTGTCCTTAATTCATGTGAAGCATGGTGTACAAAATTCTTCTGAAGTTGAAAAGCTTTTTCAAGCCTGTCGAGCATTTCGTTGAAATTAGAAGCAATTCTTACGATCTCATTATTTTTAACATTGCCTTTCCCTACATTCACTCTTTGTGTAAGGTTGTTCTCGGTTATGCGCCTCATTTGAAAGCTCAGGTTTATCAGTGGCCTGGTAACTACAATTACATAATAAAGCGCAAATACACCAATTGCCAGAACAGTTCCCAATCCAACAAATGTCATAATAAGCCTTAATATTGCAAGCCTCGAAAGTGCATACTTATCATACCCGGTGGCTATGGAATAACCTTGATGCCCTTGAGTATGCAAATACAAACCAACCCCCTGGTCGTTGCCTTTCGAAAAATTTGATACCTCAAGCTTCCTAATGGTATGCAGCAAATCAGTGTCAACCTTGTAGTTTAATAATTTGGGAGAAGAATAGATA
>JANXWM010000717.1 GCA_025351145.1 Chitinophagaceae bacterium | reverse complement strand
TCCCAATAAGGCATACGGGATTATAAAACGCTAACCCATTTCATTTTGCGTGAGGAACGGGAAATTTTTTGAGCCGGTCTTGGGTTCTTTGGTTATCGCCTGTTGCGTCGCACATGTAAGGGTTTAGTAATTCGGGGACAGAATTTAGATTTATCAAAATTCTGTTTTATGAATAATCCCTTAAAAGGTGACAACACATTGTACCGTGAACGGATCAGCCGTTATAATGAGTTTATTAAAGAATACGAATTAATAAAAAATAAGGATCATCCACAGTTTGTGTTTGTAAAGGATTGGGCTGCTGCCAGGAAGATTGATAAGAAAAACTTTCTAAAGTATTACGGTCGTTATCGTCAATCAAAGAAGAGCTGGGACCTGGTACCTCAAAAACGAGGTCCAAAGTTCAAGAGCCGGCGTCCCTGTGAAGCATTAGAACAAAAGGTCATTGAACTAAGGAAAAGGGGTAACAATAAGTATGAGATAGCCTTGATAATTACAGCGCAAAAAGATAATATCTTTAAGCCATCTGCTTCTGGGGTTTACAATATTTGTAAGCGATATGGATTGAACAGAATGCGGCCAGAGATGAAGGAAGAGAAGCGGAAGATTATTAAAGAACGCATGGGGCAACTCGGACATATTGATACACATTATTTAAGTAAGCACATCATACCCAACAGCACCCAAAAGCTTTATGTGGTGGCTATTGTAGATGATTATAGTCGTGTAGCCTGGGCTGAGATAATTGAAAGCATTGATAGCTTAAGTGTAATGTTTGGAGTGATGCGTTGTTTAAATATTCTAAAAGCACATTATCAAATACAGTTCGAAGAAATTATATCTGATAATGGCAGCGAGTTTGGCAACCGGGATACAAAGAATAAGTTGAACCATCCCTTTGAAAGATTGCTTATAGAGATGGACGTGAAGCACCGGTACATTCAGCCTTACCGTCCGCAAACAAATGGAAAGGTTGAAAGGTTTTGGAGAACAATGGAAGAAGATCTGATTATCGATACTGACTTTGATTCAATAGAAGAGCTAAAGGAGGAATTGTTGCAATACATGTACTACTATAACCATGAGCGTCCTCACCAGGGGCTCGATGGAAAAAAGCCAGTAGAGATGTTAGCGACAAAACCACCAGATGATGCTGCTGCCGCAGGCTCCTCATTATAAGATCATAATTATTGCATCATTAGTAAACAGCTCAGCAGTGTCAGAATAATTATCATCTTCTAATGAGGTAAAAAAAGTGTCCTCGAATTAGTTGACCTTTTCATGTGCGACGCAAGAGGCGATACCATGTAATATTTCAGCCGGGCTAATAATTGCTGTCATTTCTTTTCAGGAACTTCAATGCCACCTTTAAGATTAATAAGATTGGTGTAGCCAAATTTTTCCTCGAGGCGCTGTATGGCTATGTGGCTGCGTACCCCTTTGCGGCAATAAAGTACAACAGGTTTATCGCGGGGAATTTGTTGGGCTTCATGTATTATTTCGCTCATAGGTATAAGTATGCCGCCAATATTGTTAGCTTCGTGTTCAAAAGGTTCGCGTACATCTATCAGCAATGGCGGATCATTTTGCCTTAATAATACTTCAAGTTGAGGCAGGGTAATTTCTTGCATTATACTTCATCGCTTTGTTCGTGAAACAGGCGGCGCAAAGGCATTTGCGGTACAGGCGATACGATGAGCGGGAATTTTTCTACAGTTACAAAACTGGGATCCAGACCAAAACCGCGTTCTTCACTAAGGCTAATTTCTTTTAGCCAGAAATGGAGTTTCATTACGATCTTTTCAAAGAAAGGCAGTTCGTTATCGTTGGATAAATATTTTTCCATTACGATAAACTGGAAGTCGCCCACCACATTATTTTTTTCAAGGCTTTCGTAGCG
The DNA here is from genome assembly GCA_025351145.1 of Chitinophagaceae bacterium. GTDB lineage: Bacteria > Bacteroidota > Bacteroidia > Chitinophagales > Chitinophagaceae > Limnovirga. The sequence goes on along the minus strand of JANXWM010000717.1, from coordinate 3,053 downwards.
GCTTGTAATATTTACTTCGCGGTTATTTACCAGATCTTCCACTACTTTGCGAAACATGAGATTTATTTTCTGTTGTACACGAAAGCCCAGCCTGAATTCTACGCGGATAATATCGTTGGGGATGATATGGTCGACTATGTATTCGCAGGTATATGGATCATCAACGGTATCTACATGCACAAACCAGTAAATATCCGCACGTTTTGGCTTTTTATTGAGTATAGAATAAATGATCTTATGTTCAATTTCTTTAGGGTTGTTGGCACTGGTCATATAAACCAGGTGGGTAGAATATTTAGTAACGGTTCTGTCATTGCTTAATTCCTGTATCATTGGGATGTAATGTTCCATCCGCACAAACTCTATATACCTGTTCTTTATTTTACGGCTGCGGTACCATACATACATAATGGCGAACAGGGCTCCGCCAACAATTAATGTTACATAACCACCATGCGGGAATTTTTCAAGATTGGCAATTAAGAAAGAAATTTCGATGGTTAAATAAACAGAAAGGTAGAGGTATATCCAGCCGGAAGCAACCCTTCTGGTTACAAGGAAATTGGCGAATAAAATGGAAGTGCTGATCATGCACATAGTAATGGCAAGCCCATAAGCCGCAGCCATATTAGTTGAATTTCTAAAAAATAAAACGATACCGCAACAGCCTGCGAAAAGCAACAGATTGATGCCGCCGATATACAATTGCCCCCTTGCTTCTGTAGGATAGTTGATCTTCATCTTTGGCCACAGATTCAAACGCAGTGCTTCGGAAATAAGTGTAAAGGAACCTGAGAGCAATGCCTGGCTTGCAATAACGGCTGCGCAGGTAGCGATAATAATACCTATCAGCCTGAACCAGTCGGGCATTAAACTAAAAAGCACTTTCGATGTTTCTGTATCAAAAGTATGCCCGTTAAAATGAGACAGTAAGTATGCACCCTGCCCAAGGTAAACAAGCACCAGGCAGCTTTTTACAAATATCCAGGAGATACGGATATTACCACGGCCGCAATGGCCAAGATCAGAATAAAGTGCCTCAGCACCGGTGGTACAAAGGAATACAGACCCGAGTATCCAGAAACCCTTTGGATACCTGGTTAAAAGCTCAATTGCATAATGCGGGCTTAAAGCCTTGAAAATATAAAGATCATCTGAAAGGTGCACTGCACCAAGAACAGCAAGCATGCTAAACCAGGTAAACATGATAGGACCGAACAATTTGCCTATTGAAGCAGTACCAAACTGCTGCAGAAAAAACAACACTGCCAGTATACTGAGTACAATGGCGATAATAGTATCTTCTTTAATGTATTTAAATGCTGGTATAAGATCAATCTGGCGTAACCCCTCAATAGCAGAAGTGACAGAGATTGGCGGTGTAATCATACCATCTGCCAGCAGTGCTGCACCACCAATCATTGCAGGGAGTACCAGCCATTTTTTTTGGCGGCGTACAAGGGCGTACAAAGAAAATATACCACCTTCCCCCCTGTTATCAGCTTTTAAAGTAAGGATAACATATTTAATGGTTGTTTGCAGCGTCAATGTCCAGATGATGCAGGATAAGCTGCCAATGATCAGTTCATCATTAATAATCCTGTTTTTAATAATTTCGTCAAAAACGTAAAGAGGAGATGTACCTATGTCGCCGTAAATAATTCCTAATGCAATTAAAAGACCCGCTGCGGTAACTTTGTTGAGATGCTTGCTCACTAATGTAATATTAATTCTGTAACCTTATTTCACGACAAATATATTATGAAAATATTTGTTATAGTTAAAATGAATAACGAACAAACAATGTTTTTAATAAAACTGTTTGTTACTTTACAATTAATGAAAAATGCTAACAAACGATAGCTGATAAACTTATGTACCAATCAATAGAATAAGAATGAAGCTTTACTTGCGTCGCACTCTTATACAGCAGAATTTCTATTGACCAGATCAAAGAAGGTAAATAATTCCTGTACCCCAGGAAGACTAATGCAAAAACTGTGGTCACTTATTTTTAATAAAGATTAATGCCGCGTTTTTATAAAATTCTAAATTGCATCTAATTAACAGCAATCAATATGTTTAAAAATATTCTATGCTTACTTATGATAACTGCCGGTTTTGCATTTGATGCAACCGCGCAAAAAATCATTTATTCCGAGCCCGACCGTGATGACCAGAAATCGCTCAACTTCGATATCATAGGTAAAATAAACGATCATATCCTGGTATATAAAAACAACAGGAACGACCATAACATTGTTGTATTCGATAATGATATGAAACAGGTAGATAAAATCAACCTTGACTTTCTTCCCGACAAGGTAATAAGTACCGATGTTCTTGCTTACAAAGATTTTTTTTACCTTTTTTATCAGTACCAGAAACGCAATATTGTTTATTTCATGGCTGCAAAATTCGATGGCAACGGGAAAATGAGCGGTGAACCTTCACAGCTCGATACTACTGCTATCAATTATTTTGCAAACAACAATATTTACACCATCATCAACAGTGATGATAAGCAAAAGATCATGGTTTTTAAAGTGAATAATAAAAACACTGCTGAAGATATTGTAACCACATCGTTATTCAGCAGTGATCTTTCTCTTTTAAAGAAAACAAGGGTTGTAATTCAAATGCCCGACAGAAACGACATTTTAACTGAATTTACCCTGGATAACGATGGCTGGCTTGTATTCGCAAAAACTTCCGGCTCATCGCAAAATGATAATATTACCGGATTTTCACTTATTGTAAAAGACCCTGTTAGTGATACTGTTTCTATTTCAAAAGTAGGTGTAGCTAAATTATACCTGGATGATATAAGAATAAAAGCCGACAATAATAATAAACGCTACCTGATTGCTTCCTACTTCTCAAAAATGAAAAGAGGAAATATTGAAGGGATTTTTTGTATGCTTTGGGATAAGATACAATCGAACGTAATAAGCACAGTAAGCACCAATTTTACCGATGATATGCGCAACGATGCCAAATCTGAAGGCAATATAAAAACGGCCTTCAATGACTTCTTTTTACAAAAGATCATC
>JANXWM010000234.1 GCA_025351145.1 Chitinophagaceae bacterium | reverse complement strand
AGGCATTTCGAAATGCTCTCTTATTGAAGCCATTTTTTTTTCTTTTATCGCTGGTTAATCTTATTATTTTTTTACAGTTGCTGAACTGTCTTTTGCCGGGGTAGTACCGCCTTTTGCCTCTGCTTGTTTTGCTTTAATATAGTGGATCACCATCCAACGCTGATCACGATTTAATTGTGATGCGTAACTTCCCATCAGGTTTTTGCCATACATAATTGAATAATACATTTGACCTTCTGGCATTTGTTCATATTTGGCATCCCCCACAAACTGTGCTGGTTTAGCTGGATAAGGACCATCGCCCCCTTTATACAAAGGGCCATTACCATTTAATTTCGGGCCATGACAAATACCACAATTAATGAGATAAAGTCTTTCAGCTTCTTTCATTTGTGTTTCATTAAGCAGTGGCAAAGGATTTTGAACCAGCTTTGATGCGACATAATTCGTTGTATCACCAGCAGCATCTTTGGTAAGTGGGAAAGGCATCTCTTCACCACGTGCCATAGTACCCGCTACGGGCATATTGTTATAAAATATTTTATCATCAGTGTGGCTTAAATCTGTTGTAAACAAGGTAGAATCGCGTGCAGCATAGGTTTCAAATGCCCGGCTGTAGGCCATATCTGGCATATATATCGATCCCTGCTCCCTTTTTACATCGCTGCAGCCAGAAATAATAATACCCATTGCCAGAAATAATATAACAGCTATTTTTTTCATTTGCTTAATATTCGGTTCTTTATGCAACTTCTATAGTTGTGTCTCTTATTAATTTTTGTTCTTTATCATAAGTACCCAGCCACCATCCCGCTTCGGCTTCCTGTACACTAACTTCAACAGCACCGGCATTAGCCAGAAATCCTTTTAAGTCTTCTACATTTGTTTTAGCAGTACATTCAATTACCATTACAAAGAGATCATCTGTAGCTCTCAGGTGAAAATGATGTTTCTTAATAAAAGGTGCCATTTGGCACAGGTAGCAAAAAGTAAGTACCATACCTACTGCGGCCATTAATACAGTAAATTCAAAAATAATAGGTATCCATGCAGGCAGAGCAAAATGTGGCTTACCGCCAAAATTCAAAGGCCAGTCGCTTGTAAGTATCCAACTGATGCAACTTAAGGCTGTGGCTGTACCTGTAATACCGTAAATGAACCCTGCTGTATGGAGACTTGTTTCTCTTAAGCCCATTGCATGGTCAAGACCATGAACCGGATAAGGTGTATAAATATCATGCACTTTATAACCTGCTGTACGCACTTTTTTTACAGCCGGAAATAAAACAGCTTCCTCCTTAAAACAGCCTACAACAAATTTCTTTTTTGCCATACCAAATGTCTCCTTTGTAAGAGAAATTTTAATTTAAAAATGTCAATTACCGATAATGAACAACGCTGATTGAATTTTACGGGTTGCACTACTGTTCAATTAAGTTATTCAGTTAAGAGTGCGACGCAAGTAAAGCTTCATAAAGTAATCAAAGCCAGGTAACAAATCTATAAAGAACAAAAAATAAAACCATTTATACCTGTAAATCAATGGGCATATTCATGCACAAATTCATCCACTTTTTGGGTCTCTATATCTCCCACCTGATCTTTATAACTTTCACCTGTTGTTTGAAGCACATGTTTTATTTCAGCAATCGCAATTACAGGGAAATATTTTGAGAAAAGGAAGAAACAGGTGAAGAACAAACCGAAAGTACCTGCATAAAAACCCACCTCAAATATACTTGGGCTATAATAAACGCTCCAGCTGCTTGGCAAATAATCGCGGAAGAGTGATGTAACTATAATTACAAACCGTTCGAACCACATACCAATATTCACTATAACACTCATGAAAAAAGTAACATAAAGATTTCTACGCATTTTTCTAAACCAGAATATTTGGGGGCTCAGTACGTTACAGGCCATCATACCCCAGTATGCCCAGCCATAAGGGCTATCAATCAGGTTGGCACGAGTGTACCAGAATACATATCCTTCGTATTTGTTCTGGCTGTACCAGCCCATAAAAAGTTCGGTTAAATAGGCTATGCCCACAATTGAACCTGTTAATACAATCACCTTGTTCATGGCTTCAATATGCCCTAAAGTAATATAATCCTGCAACCCGTAAACTTTTCTCAAAACAAGCATCAGCGTTTGCACCATAGCAAATCCTGAAAATATAGCGCCTGCAACGAAGTAAGGTGGAAAAATAGTTGTATGCCAACCGGGTATTACTGAAGTTGCAAAGTCAAAGGATACAATAGTGTGTACGGATAATACAAGCGGTGTAGCCAACCCTGCCAACACAAGTGATAAAGATTCATGACGCTGCCAGTGTTTGGCACTTCCGCTCCATCCAAAGGCCGCTATACCATATAATTTTTTGCGCAGTTTTGTTTTTGCCCTGTCGCGAACTGTTGCAAAATCGGGTAATAACCCGCTATACCAAAACAGTAACGAAACGGTAAAATAAGTTGATATTGCAAACACATCCCATAACAAAGGAGAATTAAAATTAGACCACAATGGCCCGCGGGTATTTGGATAAGGCATTACAAAGAAAGCCATCCAAACACGCCCCATATGCCAGATAGGAAACTGACCGGCACACATTACAGCAAAAATTGTCATAGCTTCTGCTGCACGGTTTACGCCTGTTCTCCAACCCTGACGGAACA
>JANXWM010000682.1 GCA_025351145.1 Chitinophagaceae bacterium | reverse complement strand
GGTTCAAAATAATTTCCACTTCAACAACTATTCTGCCTTTTAAACTAATTATAACTTCTGCATGTGTGATAAAGTGCTACTTTTCGAAAAATTATTTTACAGTGGATGTATTAACGCTGAATGGTATTACCAAATATTACGGTAAGATCTGCGCCCTTAATAATGTTTCGTTTGCTGTGCCCGAAGGCAGCGTGTTTGGCATTCTGGGACCCAATGGCAGTGGCAAAACAACCATGCTGGGTATTGTTACAGATATTCTTAAAGCATCATCAGGAAGCTTTTTATTGCTGGGCAAACCTTCAACAGAAAATATGCGCAGGCATATTGGTACACTGCTGGAAACACCGAATTTTTACCACTATTTATCTGCTGAAAAAAACCTGCGCATTGCCGCAGAAATAAAAGGAAAAGGCATTGAGCAGATTGATGATGTGTTGCATAAAGTAAACCTGTATAACCGTAAAGACAGTAAGTTCAGCACTTACTCGCTTGGCATGAAACAGCGGCTGGCTATAGCTTCTGCGTTGCTGGGCAATCCGGATGTACTCATTTTTGATGAACCCACCAATGGCCTCGATCCCGTTGGCATTGCAGAAATACGTGAGCTGATTAAACTGCTTGCAACAGAAGGAAAAACGATCATTATGGCAAGCCATATGCTCGATGAAGTTGAGAAGGTTTGCACGCATGTGGCCATTTTAAAAATGAGCAATTTAATTACCGCAGGCAAGGTTGACGAAGTGCTGGTGAACGAAGACATTGTTGAAGTAGGTGCTGCAAATATGCCGGCACTGGAACTGGCACTGCAAAGCCTTAACGGTTACAGCAACATGAAAAAGCAAAAAGACTTTTTCCAGTTATTGTTTGCAGCCGGTGAATCGAACCTTGAAAAAGTAAACGCACATTGTTTTGCAAACGGCGTAGTGCTCAACCATCTTCAGTTAAAGAAGAAAAGCCTTGAAACAAAATTCCTTGAACTTACCAACAAATAAACCGCATGTTTCAGTTATTAAAAATAGAATGGCTTAAAGTAAAAAATTACAGAACTTTCTGGATACTTTCTGCACTGTACATCTTCAGTATATGGGGGCTGAATTACATTTTATTCGTTGAAGTGCAAAAAGTATATGCTGATAAAAGCACAGGAGATGTTGCCCAGCTTTTTTTAGGAAACCCACCTTATGCATTTCCCGCTGTTTGGCAAATGACATCAAATATAAGCAGCTACCTTCTTTTTATAGCAGGTCTTATTATGATCATTTCCATAACCAATGAATTTTCTTTCAAAACACACCGGCAGAATATCATTGATGGCATTACCCGAACACAATTTATTATAACTAAATTGGTCTGTGGTGCAATAGTGGCGCTGGTTTCAACACTATTCGTTTTTTTAACTGCACTTTGTTTTGGCTTATTGCAGCAAAACAGCAGTTTTAGTTTCGAGAACGCCCAATATTTATTTTACTTCTTTCTTCAGGCACTAAGTTATTGCTGGCTTGCTGTTTTATGCAGCCAGATATTTAAACGCAGCGGTATATCAATCGGGGTATTCATACTCTATACGCTTATTATAGAAAACGTACTTATGCTCGTTCTAAATCACTATACAGATTCATTTGGGAACTATCTGCCAATACAAAGCAGTGATGAACTTTTACCTATTCCGGTTTTTCAAAAAGCACAGGAGCAACTAACAAAACACGAAACAAATATCACTGTACAAATAATCCTTGTATTTGTTTATCTCGCCGCATGGTTTTTCCTCAGCAAGCGAAAGTTTGAAACAGATGATCTGTAAAAATTGGTAAGGCTTTTTTTGAAACAGACTCAAGTACATATATGAAGCTATACTTGCATCGCACTCTTGTACTGTATAACCTATGGCAACAGAAAGGCGAATATCAAAAAATTTACTTTACTTAAAATCCCCCTTTAGGGGTTAGGGGCACTTAAATATTTCCTTTTGCATTATACCCCTTTCCGTTTGCTGTAGTGTGCAGCATTCATTTACAGGATCATGTTCAAAAAAAAGTGTGTAATCATTTTCAACGGCTTCTTTAAGAAAGGATTCTTTTTCCTGCAGGCTTGTAAGCGGGAACATGTCGTAAGCCATTACATAAGGCAATGGCAAATGCGAAACAGATGGCATAAGGTCTGCGAGATATACAAGTGTTTTTCCTTTGTAATTGATCTGCGGCAACATCATCATACCTGTATGCCCGTTTACAAAACGCAAACTGATAGTTTCATTAAAAACAGTAGTTGGTAGTTTTCCTGTTGACTGTAAAGTTGCATTGGGTGTATCAATAAATTTCAGTTGGCCGCTTTGCTGAATGGGTAAAATATTTTCTTTTAAGAACGATGCTTTCTCCCTTGCATTGGGTTCTGTTGCCCATTGCCAGTGATCTTTATTGCTCCAGTAAATGGCGTTCTTAAAAGCAGGTAATAATTGCTCACCCTCGCGGATAATGCTGCCGCCGCAGTGATCAAAATGCAGGTGGGTGAGTATTACATCTGTTATATCATTTCTGTGAAAGCCAAGTGCAGCAAGCGATGTATCGAGTGTGTCATCTCCGGAAAGATGATAATGGCTGAAAAATTTTGCATCCTGTTTGTTGCCAATGCCTGTATCAATTAAGATGAGTTTGTTGCCGTCTTCAATTAACAGGCAACGCATGGCCCAGTTGCATAAATTGTTTTCATCGGCGGGGTTTAATTTGCTCCACATTGTTTTGGGAACCACGCCAAACATAGCGCCGCCATCTAATTTAAAAAAGCCGGTGTTAATTGTATGTAAGTTCATGCTGGCAATTTTAATAAGTTAAATCATGCATGCTGCTGCCTGTATTTTGTTCAATAAAGTTATGCAGTACAAGAGTGCGACGCAAGAGAAGCTTAATAGTAGTACTTCAGCCGGGTTCATTATTTCTTCACTGTATTTTTATAAAGCAACAGATTCTTTTTGCTGTTTTGATAAAGCAGTGAGCAGCCATATAAAACCGATTACAAAGAAAATAATGAGTGATAGAACCGAGTTCTTCATGCTGCCGGTAAGCTCTTCAATAAAACCAAAACTAAAGATGCCGATTACAATGGCGATCTTTTCGGTAAGGTCATAGTAGCTGAAATACGAAGCGGTGTCTTTTGTTTCAGGCATAAGCTTGGCATAAGTAGAGCGGCTTAAGGATTGAATGCCACCCATTACCAGGCCCACGGCCATAGCAAGTACATAGAAAAAGTATTCGGGATCGCCACCGCCTTCTTTGTACTGAGCGGTAAAATAGGCCGCTATACAAACAATAATCCAGAAAATAATTACCCCCAGCAATACTTTAATGTTGCCATAAATAGCAGACAGGCGGCTCATAACAATAGCACCAACAATAGCTACTAACTGGATTAAAACCACAGTAATAATTAGCTTGGTATCTTCTAACCCCAACAGTTTACTTCCGAAAAGCGTAGATGCGAGCATTACGGTTTGCACACCCATACTGTAAAAGAAAAAACCGCGCAAAAACCTTTTTAATACCGCCAGCTTTTTTACTTCGCCATATACTTTTTTTACTTCTTTAAAGCCATCGGTAAAAATGTTGATCTTCTTTATTTCGCCGCGGGTAATCTTTGGCAGGCGTGCAAATGTAATTTGTGCAAACCCAACCCACCAGAGGCCTACAAGTAAAAAGGTTATTCTTGGGCCAAGCAATGGATTATCTTTTATCATTAGTACCAATGCGAAACCAATGGCCTGCATGATGACGCTGCCTATATAGCCATAAGTATAACCTTTGGCGCTTATCCTGTCCCTGTCTTCTGGTGCGGCTATTTCGGGGAGATAAGCGTTATAAAAAACCACGCTGCCCACATAACCCATGCTTGCCATCATAAAAGCAAGTACGCCAAGCCACAGGTTGTCGGCTTTAAAAAAGAATAGCAGTGAGCAACCTATGGCACCCATATAGCAAAACACTTTCATGAAATTTTTCTTATTGCCCTTTGTATCGGCAACAGAGGTGAGGATGGGGTAACTTAAAGCCACGAGCAGGTAGGCTGCAGCAAGGGTATAATCGTAAAGGGAAGAGTTTACAAATTTTCTTCCCATAAAGGTTACAATATCGCTGCCATCGGCATTCTTTGTAACAGCCGTAAAATAGATAGGAAAAAAAGTTGTGGTAATAACGAGGTTGTAAACGCTGTTTGCCCAGTCGTACATGGCCCAGCCGTTGATTACTTTTTTTGAAGCAGTTTGCATGTATTGGTATTAAAATGAAAATGCCTGCCGAAAGCGGCAGGCAGGAAAATTAAGCATTTTAATAATAATATTTATTGCAGGTAAGTATAGATAAATAATACTTCTATCTTATCTGGTTCATTTTAATCATTACAAGAAATAAAAGGCCTACGCATATACGGTACCAGCCAAAAGCTTTGAAACCGTATTTCTTTACAAAGTCTACCAAAAACCTCATAGAGAAAAAAGCAACCAGGAAGGCAATTACATTGCCGATTACAAGTGCTTTCATGTTTGAGGAATCATGAAAAACTTCGGGGTTGCTTTTAAGTGTTTCTAATAATTTATATCCGGTTGCAGCAGCCATAGTGGGAACTGCAAGGAAGAAAGAAAACTCAGCCGCTACACTGCGGGTAAGCTTCTGCTGCATACCACCTATAATTGTTGCAGCACTGCGGCTAACTCCAGGTATTAATGCCGCACATTGAAATATCCCGATCACCAAACTGTTAAGAAAGGTAATATCTTTTTCTTCTTTTATTGTACTGCGGGGGAAAGCATTGTCAATTACCAGTAATACGAAACCTCCAGCTAATATGGCAAGGGCTGTGTACAAAGGATTAATAAGAAGATTGTCAATTATTGGCCCCATTTTATAGCCTATAACAAGAGCTGGGATTACACCAATAATGAGCTTAACATAAAACTTCCAGTCGCGGAATGTGAAAAACTTTTTCCAGTATAAAACTACTACGGCGAGAATAGCACCCATTTGCACAGCAACTTCAAAAAATTGAGTAAAGTCCTCTTTTCCAATTCCCATAAGAGAACTTACCATAATCAGGTGCCCTGTAGAAGATATAGGTAAAAATTCGGTTAGCCCTTCTACAACGGCTAATACAATGGTTTGAATGGTAGACATATTACGATGTTGGTGGTTTTATTAGTG
>JANXWM010000681.1 GCA_025351145.1 Chitinophagaceae bacterium | reverse complement strand
TTTTACACCGTTGGCAAAGTTTAATTCAGTAACACCGAGCACATCATTCTTTTGTTCGCTAGTAATTGTTCCCGGCTGTGGCTTTGTTTTAAGCAGGTTGGCTGCAATGGCTTTTTCTTCACGTGCTGTAACATTTACTTTCATTGCAGTCAATGCAGTTGCAAGTAGTGTTTTATTATCGGGCACTTTATAATTACCAGTTGACGGCCCCTGAAGGCTCACAAAAATATTTTCATTCTTCTTTAGCGGTTCGGCAATAGCATTTACTTCATCGAGCTTTATACCGGGTACCAGTTCTTTATAATAAGCATACTCTTTATCTATACCCGGTATGGTTTCCTGCTCAAGGAAATTACGGATATATTCCCCCACAAAACTTTCAGATTCAGTTTTATCTTTATTGTTATACACCTGTTCAAAACCTGCAAGCATTTGTTTTTTCCCGCGCTCTAATTCAGCTTCTGAAAAACCGAATTTCTTTACGCGTTCAATTTCTTTTGTAAGTGCATACAGGGCTGAGTCTGGCCCGTTGTTGCCTGCAACGGCAAACCCGCTGAAGGCTTCATAGCCACGGGCATAACAGCTAAAATTTGCGGCGGCATAAAGAAAAGGCGGGTTAGCACTGCGCGTTAATTCACCAAAGCGCTGGTTGAGTAAACTTGAAAATAAACCTTTCACAAGCTCCTGCCTGTAATCGCCAACAGTAACATCAGGCTTCTGCTGTATTACAGGATAATCAACCTGCACAAAGTAGTTGGTAGCTTCTTTATCGGTAACTGCAATGGCTTCACTCTTTGTGCGTGCGGGAACTTTTACTGCTTCCCGAACACGTTGCGTAGCGGGGTTTTTTAACCCGCTGAAATATTCTTTTATTAAGTTTTCCACTTTTGCCGGGTCAATATCACCCACCACAATCACAGCCATCAGGTTGGGGCGGTACCATTCTTTGTAAAACCTTTTTACCACATCATACTTTGCATTTTTTATTATACTGTCTTTACCTATTGGCAAACGCACAGCATATTTCGAACCTGCATACTGAACCGGGTAAATCTTGCGGAACATGCGGTCATCTGCACCTTTACCCAAGCGGCTTTCTTCAAGCACCACGCCTCTTTCACCATCAATCTGGTCATTGTCAAAAGCAAGTCCGCCGGCCCAATCCTGCAGTACCGTTAAGCCTTTGCGCAGGTTGCCGGTATCGCTCAGCGGAACCGGAAGTATATAAACTGTTTCATCAAAACTGGTGTAGGCATTTAAATCGGCGCCAAACTCTATACCCATATTTTGCAGCGCACTCACCAGTTCATTTTTCTTAAAATGCGTTGATCCGTTAAACGCCATGTGCTCAGTAAAATGTGCCAGACCCTGCTGGTCATTGTCTTCTAAAACAGCACCTGCATTTACTACAAGGCGCAGCTCGGCCTTGTTTTCCGGCTTCTTGTTTTGCCTTATATAATAAGTAAGCCCGTTTGAAAGTTTGCCAATTTTTACATTAGGGTCAACGGGCAATTTCTCTGAAAGATTTTGTGCATTTGCTGCAACCGTAATCAAAAACAGTACGGATAAAAATAACCTGGCGAAAGAAGTGTTCATCATGTAGAATTTAATTTCAAATATATTTAAAAGCGGCTGCTAAGTTAGGCTGCTGGTCTTAAGAAAAGGGTAAACTTTTTACAGAAGGTTTTATTGGCCGGGTAGAGGCACTGCTATGAAGCATCCGTTGCGTCGCACACTTGTACGGTTGGAACATGAATCAGCTTTACCGAAGCACAGATCACCGCATTGTTCGTATTTGCGAGTCCTCCTAAACAATCTGTAGACTGCATTTGAAACCTGATGAATGAATTAGCACAGATTGCCCCGTGCCCCGCAGTAACGTACTATGTTTTTCGCTGCGGTAAAAGCTCATATATAATCCGAATGTACAAGAGTGCGACGCAAGAGGCGATGCTATGAAATGGAATTGCCTGGCTAATCATTTTTCTAATATACACTTACTGCATTGGGTAAAATAAAAAGGCCGCCACATAATAAATATGCGGCGGCCTCTTTTAATAAGCAGATAATATGCTGCCTACTGCTTTACAATTTTTTGATATACTGTGCCTGATGGCTTTTCAATTTTAAGTATATAAATACCCTGCTGCAGGTTGCCTGCATTAACGCTGATCTGGTTGTAACCTGCTGCAACGTCTTTAGTAAAACTGCTGAACAAACGCCCATCGCTGCCGGTAATCGTGATATGGTATTTGCATGCATTTGTTTCAGTGGCAGTAATGGTAAACCTGTCGTTGAAAGGGTTTGGTGCAACAGATATTTTATTTTTTGTGCTGCTGTTTACTGCATTGTTTTCACCGGCATTTATAGCCGCAGGTTTTGGTGAAAGGCAATCAATACCGTACTGGTAAGAAGAAAGCCAGCCGGGGGATGCTTTTGCTTTTTCCATAATGATGTATTCCTTGCCGGCAGTTAAAGGACCGAATTTAAATTTACCACCAAAATCGTTGGCAGAGCCAATACATGTCCAGCCTGTGGGGCCTGCACCAAGTGCTGCATCTTTATAAGCAAACTCCATAGACTGCCCTGTGTTTACAGAGTATACATGCAATGTATAAACGCCTGAATCGGCCGGTATAAACTTGTGGAAAAACTCTGGCCCAAAATATGGTTCACTGCAGAATACATCGAGGTATAAACCTGGAACCGCAGCAAACTCATTTGAAAACTTTTTACCACAGGGCAGCGTATCGAATGTGGTTGCATCGAAGCTGGTTGAAAATTCTTCCACCGCCCAATCTGAATGAACCGTTTGCGAACAAAGGCTCCTTACAAAAAGATAATAATGTTTGGCAGCAGTAAGCGATTTTAGGTTAATGCTGGTCTTGCCTGTTTTGCTCCTGTTTGCAGCAGTTGGAGGAACAAGTGTATCGCTTAACCCATATTCGTAATAAGGTGCATCGTCATTTGTGGCCCATGCAGCTTTTGCTGTTGTTTCTGTAACCTTGCTCACTTTTACATTAAGCGGTTCAAAACATTCAACTGCTGTAATACCTACGTTATCGAGATACATGTAGGTGTAAGTCTTGGGCGTTACGGCGTGAAAGCCAAGATATTTAACACCTGTTTCTGTAGCGGTATAATTGATCTGCGCTTTTGAATAATAATCTGTAGCAAATTTAATATCGTTTATGATCTCGGTTTGAGAAGCAACTGTTGTGTCGGTGCCCAGTGTTATCTGCAGCCGGTTACCAAAGTACGACTGGTTTTTATAGTAAAAAGATATGCTGTATTTTTTTCCTGCTTCCATAGTAAACGCCGGTGATATAAGCCAGGCGTCACTCTGGTCGCCGTAATAGCTTTTATCCAGGAACATGCATTTGTTTCCTGCATACTCATTACCATCATAACCAATGGCTGAAAGGCTTTGCCAGTTTGCGTTGCCTGTATTTGCTATCACCCAGCCCGTTGGTTGATTGGGTATTTTGGCATCTTCAAAACCTGAGCGTAATAAAATCTGAGAAAAAGACAAGTTGCAAAAACACAGTAAGAACAATGTGGGTAAATAATGACGGGTAAATTTTGTTTTCATAAACTGTTGAAATAAGTAATGATAAAATAATATGTTGGTCGCAGCAAAGGAAAGGTTTTTTCAATAAAAATCAGGGATAGAATTAGTTCTACAATGCCGTGCATTAAGAAGCAGCATAGGCAATTTTATTACAGGGAATTATTGACCGAACAATTGTTTTACATGGCATCGCCTGTTGCGTCGCACTCTTGTACGTTCGGAAATTTGAGGAGCTTTTTACCGAAGCGAAGATTTTTGCCTAATTGGAAAAGCCGGTTCATAAGGCTGCAATACACTTTGCAGCGATAAACCCGCTTGTCCATGCATTTTGAAAATTGAAGCCGCCGGTAATGCCGTCAATATCCATTATTTCGCCTGCAAAAAAAAGGTTGGGAACAATTTTGCTTTGCATGGTAGTAGCATCTATCTCAGATAATTTTATTCCGCCGCAGGTTACAAATTCCTCTTTAAAAGTAGTCTTGCCTTTTACCTGAAACACCTGCCCTGTAAGCGTTTGAATAAGTTTATTCTGCTGCTTAGATGGTAAATCGGCCCATCTTAAATCAACGTTGATATCACTTTGTTCGAGCAACGACAACCACAAACGGTTAGGCAAATTAAAAGGATTTTTACTGCTCATTTTTTGTGCAGCATATCGATTACGCAAGCCAGTCCATGCTTGTCTTAAAGTGTGTTCATTATAATCACTTATCCAGTTTACAGTTGCTGCGAAAGCGTAATTTTTTTGAGCCAGTTGCCGGGCGCCCCATGCAGATAATTTTAAAACAGCAGGCCCGCTCAAACCCCAATGTGTAATTAATACCGGCCCGGTTTCTGATAATTTTGTTGATTGAATTTTGATGGTTGCCTGCTCTACACTTACACCCATCAGCGAGGTAACACCATCGTTTGGAATATTGAAAGTAAAGAGGGATGGAACGGGTTCTT
>JANXWM010000665.1 GCA_025351145.1 Chitinophagaceae bacterium | reverse complement strand
CGCCGGAAAAGAAAGTTGCCTGGCCGCCAAAGTCTAATGCTTCCTTATCCATATCGTACATAAATTTATAGATAAGCGCAATGGTTATTTGCTCTACCTGGCTTTTAGGGTCGGGTAACTTACCCACCAAAATGTCCCGGGCTTCATCAATTCTTCTTTTCGTTTCGTTATCGAGCATTATTTTTTGTTTTTCCCCGCCTTGCCGGCAGGCTGGTTTTTTGCTGCCTTCAACATTTTCTTTTCATCGTTTTCTAATTTGCGTTGCAATTTTTTTATATCCTCTGATGGAGGCAGTTGTTCGGGTGTTACACCTCTTTCAATCAGCATTTTTCTTACTGCCAGATTATTGTCAACATGCTCTTTGCCGATTTTTTCATTTCCTTTCAAATCTTTCTCCACCACATTATGACTGGTTAATTCAGCAGCGAAATCTTTTGCTTTGATGGTGAGGGTAGGGAGAAAGTCTGCAAGTGGCCTGTTGCCGGCAACTTTTAATTTATGCTTCATATCGTTGGTGCTGAAACCACCAAACAATGCCTGGTCGCCTTTACTGCGAATGACAGCAAAGCCTTTATCATCAACCCCTCTTTCATATATAATCCCGGAAAGCTTTTTCTCGGACTTCGAAAGTTTTTCTCTTGCAAAAATCCTTGCAACATCCAGCAACCGTTGTTCAATAATTTCCTGCTTACGGGTTTGAACCGCAAAATAAGTTTGAGCAAAAGCGACTTCACTTTTTGAAGGGTCACCATTCTGTGCAACGAGGTAACACGCATACCTTGTGAGCGCAACATCTTCAATTTCCCGTTGTGCCCCTTTAGCCAATTCTATCATTTTGTTGATATCAACAAAATGATAAGAAACCTCAGCGCCACTGCTTTCGCAGGCAGTTTTGGCTTTCTCAATTACTTTCAGAAAGTTTCTCCATTCGGCATAATTGAAAATGGTTTGTAATTCCCTTGCACTCCAGCATTCAACATCTTTGCAGATATAACATGCCTGTTCAAATTTCTCAAACAGCTCCAGTATAAGTTCTCTCTTCATTGATGAATTATTAAGCCATAAATTGATTTAGAGAAATATTGTCTTTTATATATTCGGGGATCAGGGTGCGTAACTCGGGTGGTAATTGCCTGAAAACATTTCCATTAGGGTTTGTATTAAGCAGGGCATATTTTTTTTGCTCAATGATTTCCCGGAATTCAATGTCAGTAATGTAACTTTTAAAATAGTCTTTCGCATAATCAAATACTTTTTCATCAGGCAAATACCTGCTGTCGAATTTATCAAATTCATCTTCCAGTAATTCATCTTTGCTTTTAAAATAAGAAATAAAACCAAATACTTTTTCTATTATTTCCCGCAGGGAAAGTCTGCGGTCAACCTTCATAGCATTGCGTAGCTTTTCAAGATTAAAAAATTCTTCAGGCTTATTGAAAATATTATTTACAATGTATTGCTCTACTGCATCCATATCGCTCTCAGCCATCATTTTTTGTACTGCAGGATTATCTTTTACCGTATCTTCAAAGCGGTCAAAATACATCCTGTCAATCTTCATCCCCTTTTCATCAATCTCAGCAAACTTTATTGTTTTCAGGGGATCATGTTTTGTGCTGTCGTATTCATCTATATCATATCCCCCGCCGCCACTGCTTTTTGAAGCCTTCATGGGAAGTTTTAATACTTCATCATAATTAAATTTTTCTTCAAAAAATTCGCAGTTGGCAAAAAAATCAAACAGTTTAAATTTTGTTTTTTCGGGTTGTAATATAGTGGCAGCAAGTTCTTTATCCAATAAGTCATTTAAAAAATTATGCTTTCGGGTTCCCCTGCCTTTTATCTGGATAAAATCTGTCGGAGAAAAAACTGGCCGCATTAAGCAAACATTCAACAGGTCAGGACAATCGTAACCAGTAGTCATCATGCCAACAGTTACGCAAACCCTGCTTTTACCTGTTTTGTAAAAAGCATTAAAGTTTCGTGAGCCATTAAGGTTATTATTGGCAAAGTTTATAGAAAATTGCTGCGCCCCGGTAACTACTGAAGTTACTTGTACTGCAAAATCAGACTGATATTTACCGGGGAATATTTTATCTGCAAATTCATTTAATACCTGTGTAATTTTTGCAGCATGGTTCTGGCTTACACAAAACACAATAGTTTTGCCCATTTCATTTGTAACGGGATCGTGTAAAGCATTTTCTAAAAAAGTTTTGCAAAAACTCCTGTTGGTGTTTTCAGAAAAAATCTTCTTTTCAAAATCTTTTTGGGAGAAAGAAATTTCTGTTTCTTCCCCATCATCATTTGTTGTAAGAATACTATACCCATCATCAGAAAGCAATTGTGTTGTAATCTCGGTACGGGCATCTGCAACAATTGGGTTTACCAAATAACCATCTCTTACGCCATGCAATAAACTGTATTGAAACGTAGGCCTGCCATCTTCGCATCCAAAAGTTGTATAAGTATCCATCAGCATCCTGCGCTCCAATTCCCTTGGATCATTTTGACCGAGTTTCCCCGTGTCAATTTTTTTTAAATAATCTTTAGGCGTTGCTGTCAATCCTAATTTATAACCGATAAAATATTCAAATACTGCGCGGCTGTTGCCTCCAATACTTCTATGCGCTTCATCCGAAATGACTAAATCAAAATCTGTAGGATTAAAAATCCGTTTGTATTTATTTTTAAAAAGAAATGACTGCACTGTGGAGACTACTATCTCAGCCTTTCTCCAGTCGTCGCGGTTCTCTTTATAAATACTGCATTTATAATCGTTGCGCAGATATTCTTTAAACGCTTTATCTGCCTGGTCTTCTAATTCTAAACGGTCAACTAAAAATAAAACACGCCTTGCATTGCCGGTACGCAGAAATAGTTTTATAACGGCCGCAGCAGTTAGTGTTTTTCCGGTACCTGTCGCCATTTCAAACAGGAAGCGGTCTTTTCCTCTTTTTGCTTCTTCCTGGATCCTTTCGATGGCCCTTACCTGATACTTACGTAAGAAACGAAGCTTGTTGTCTTCCAGATAAGTTTTACGTTGAGGTTCATCTATCCATCTCGGATCAAGATAATAATCCTGTTTTTGTGTAATTACGATGTAATCTTCTTTTACTGTTTCACTAATTAAATTCTCTTTATTGGGTTTAAATGAACTGTAACCTATAACTGTTTCCGGCGTAGGAAAGGCTGTGATAATATTAGGATTACCTCTTCGCAAGTCCCATAAATAATGTTGGTTGCCATTTGACAAAATAATGAAGCGGCAATTTTGGGATTGCGCATATTTTCTTGCCTGTTCCTTTGCTGAAAGCGGATGGATATTATCTTTCTTGGCCTCCAGAACAATCAATGGGAAACCTTTATTATCAAGAAGTAAATAATCTATGAAGCCGTTTGTTGTATTTTCAAAATCATCACCAAAATCATCTAAAATTGGTTGAGTAATTTTTGTATTGTTCTCAAGGATAATATTTGACCTCCCCGTTTCGTCATCAAAAAATCGCCAGCCCGCTTCATCCAGCAACTTATTTATTTTTATCCTGGCTTTGGCTTCTTTACCCATGTCTTCATATATAGAAGCACAATATAAGAAAGCTAATGCAAACCCGTATGCTAAGCCAGGTGGCTTACAGTTTGGTGTTTTTTATCAATGTTAGCCAATTAACCTAAAATGCAACTAAAAAAAGGATAAGCTTATTCTGTATTCATTCCTTTTGAACATTTATCCGCTTAAATCTCCACTACTGTAAAAGCTCAATAGAATATCCAACCGTACAAGAGTGCGACGCAAGGATACCTCATAGTATTACCAAAGCCCCGGCCAATAAAAGAAACCTACTTAAAACTGCGAAAGGCAATGTGGATAACCTTCTTATAAGAGCGCCGTAAATGTGTAACGGTTAAGTATTTTTGCATGTATGGATTTATTACAACTACCTGACTTTTGGAAACTCGCTATATTCATTTGCTTTTGCGTTATTATCGCGGTTCAGCTATTTTATTACCTGTTTTTCTTTTTACGGCTGGCGCAGTATAAACCGCCTGTAAAAGCTTCATCGCAGGAATACCCGGTTACGGTAATTGTTTGCGCAAGGGACGAAGCGGAGAATATTGCACGCAACCTGCCCGGCATACTGGTACAGCAATACAAAACCACGCACGAAATAATAGTGGTGAACGATAACAGTACCGATGAAACAAAATACCTGCTGGATGAATTAAAGAAAACGTTTAAAAACCTTAACCCGGTTGCACTTACGCAGGAAGCGATGATGATACCGGGTAAGAAATTCCCTTTGTCAATAGGTATAAAATCGGCCAAATACGAAGTGGTTTTATTAACAGATGCAGACTGTGTGCCTGCGAGTGAATTCTGGATACAAAAAATGCAGGATGGTTATTATGATGATAAACAAATTGTGCTGGGTTACGGGGCTTATCACAAAAGGCCAGGCACATTAAATAAGCTGATACGTTTTGAAACTTTTCACAGCGCTTTGCAGTATTTTTCTTTCGCGCTGGCAGGTATGCCGTATATGGGCGTGGGCAGAAATTTATCGTATAAAAAAGAACTGTTTTTCAACAGCAAGGGATTTTCTTCCATTAATCATATTCCCGGCGGCGATGATGACCTTTTCATCAACAAAGTGGCTACCAAACACAACACGGCTATTGTGATTGATAAAGATGCACACACATTGAGCGAACCGGAGAAAACATGGAGCAGCTGGCAACGCCAGAAATTCAGGCATTATACTACTTCAAAATATTATAAAGGCAAACATAAATTCTGGCTGGGTTTGTATTCGTTAACCCAGGTGCTGGTGTATCCGCTGGCTATTGCAGCGGCAATATTTTATGTGTGGTGGCTGGCACTTGCAGTGTTTGGTTTAAGGCTAATTATACAGGGCATTGTTTGGTATAAGAGCATGAAAAAATTAAACGAAGCCGATCTTTGGCCATGGTTTGTTTTATTAGATATATGGATGGTTTTTTATTACCTTCTGTACGCTCCGGCATTGTTTAAAAAACCAGCAAAGACCTGGAATTAGGAAACGTCATCCTTCTCTTTTTTTGCAGACGGGCTAACAAAGTTTATTATGGAAATTCTTTTAAAATATTTTGATGATTTTACTGAAGCCCAGTTAAAGCAGTTTGCCGCATTAGACGAACTGTATAAAGACTGGAACAGTAAGATCAATGTAATAAGCCGCAAAGATATTGATGGCCTTTACGAAAAACATGTGCTGCATTCTTTGGCCATTGCCACGCAGATTAATTTTGAACCCGGAACCAGTATTATAGATATTGGCACAGGTGGTGGTTTTCCGGGTATTCCACTGGCAATCTTTTTTCCAGAAGTAGAATTTCATTTGGTTGACAGCATAGGCAAAAAATTAAAAGTGGTAAATGCCGTTGCCGAAGCAATTGGTTTAGAAAATGTAACCACGCAGCAAACACGTGCCGAAGAAATAAAAAACCGCAAGTTCGATTTCGCCGTTTCCCGTGCCGTTGCGCCGCTTAAAGATCTATGGCACTGGAGCAGGCCGCTTATAAAAAAAGCCGACAAACAGGAACTGCCCAACGGTTTAATCAGCCTTAAAGGCGGCGATCTTACAGTGGAAATTTTTGAAAGTGGTGTACGGCCACGCATGGTTGCCATACAAAATATTTTTAAAGAAGAATCTTTTAAAGACAAACATTTGCTGCATGTAAGCAGGTAATATTTTTTTGGGGCGGGCATAAGTATTTCATGTCATCGTTCCTTGCGTCGCACTCTTTTACAGCAGTAATTTTTATGAACTTTCAACAGCCGCAATACAAACTAAAAATTTATCTCCGCTTAATTTCAGCTCATGATTTTACGTACTGCAACACCCGGCGATATTAATGCACTAAAAGAACTCTATTACGGAACCATCACCAGCATCAACATAAAAGATTATAACCCCGAACAAATAAAAGCCTGGGCCGCAACTGCGGAGCGGACAGAGAGCCTGTTAAGAAAAATCAATGAACAATATTTTTATATTGCAGAAACAGCAGATAAAACAATAACAGGCTTTGCATCTCTTGAAACTTCCGGTTATCTCGACATGATGTACGTGCATAAAGGTTTCCAGGGGCAGGGCATAGCAACACAATTGCTTAAAAAAATAATTGAAACAGCCACCACACTTGGTATACAAACAATTGAATCTGAAGTAAGCATTACGGCAAAACCTTTTTTCGAAAAGCATCATTTTATTGCGGTTCAGCAACAGGTTGTGGTTATAAATAATATGCAGCTTACCAACTATAAAATGCTATTAGCATTGTAATAAAAAGACAGGATTTAATTTTAAAAGCATTTTGTTCTATGTGCCGCATAAGTGCTGTTATTGCGCATTTCTAATTAACTTCATGCTGTTGGCAAATATCTTTTTTTCATTTAACCGGCGCCATTTTTTTACCAATTAAACATTGCCGGTTTCTTTTTAAAAATTACCACAGTGAACCCATTCTGGAAACAAATAGTTGTACAGTCAGTCTTTCACAAAAAGAAAGACGCAGTGAATGAATATTCCCGTTTTAAAATGGCCAAAGGCTACCGGGAACTTAAAATATCAATATACAGGCTTATAAAAGATATTGTGCTGATGTCGCTTGGCATTGGCTCTGCAGCATTTGGCCTGGAAGGTTTTCTGCTGCCCAATAATTTTATTGATGGTGGCGCTACAGGTATTTCGCTGCTTGTTTCAGAACTTACAAACACACCGCTTTACGTTCTGCTCATCATTATCAATATTCCTTTTGTTTTCCTTGGCTACAAAGTGATAGGAAAAGCATTCGCCATAAAAACGGCCTGCGCTATTGGCGGACTTTCTCTCTGCGTAGCCTTTGTTCACTTCCCTGAAATTACACACGATAAACTACTGGTATCTGTTTTCGGCGGCTTCTTTTTAGGGGGCGGAATTGGTCTGTCCGTAAGGGGTGGCGCAGTGATCGACGGCACCGAAGTACTCGGCATTTATTTAAGCCGTAAACTCAGCACAACCAT
The DNA here is from genome assembly GCA_025351145.1 of Chitinophagaceae bacterium. Classification (GTDB taxonomy): domain Bacteria; phylum Bacteroidota; class Bacteroidia; order Chitinophagales; family Chitinophagaceae; genus Limnovirga. The sequence goes on along the minus strand of JANXWM010000665.1, from coordinate 609 downwards.
TGGCGATATTATTATCCTCATCAACATTATTATCTTTTCTGTGGCGGCATACCTGCTCTCTGTGGAAACAGCCCTTTACTCCCTCATCACTTATCTCGCCGCATCAAAAATGCTCGACTTTGTAATTGAGGGCATTGAAGAATACACAGGCGTAACCATTATTTCCCCGCACCACGAAGCTTTGCGCCAAATGATCATCTCAGATCTGGGGCGCGGCATTACCGTTTACAGTGGCAAACGCGGTTACGGCAAACAGGGTGGCACAATTGATGTAGAAATTTTGTACACCGTAATTACACGGCTCGAATTGAGCAAACTAAAAACAGAAATAGAAAAGATAGATCCCAATGCATTCGTGGTAATGAGCAGCGTTAAAGACACCAAAGGCGGTATAGTAAAACAGCGGCCATTAAAGCATTAGCGTTTAATACATTTTTTGAACCAGGCAGACGCATTTCATGGCATCGCCTCTTGCGTCGCACACTCCTATGTTTGTAAAAGGATTAAAAAGGCATCTGCGTTGATATAGCAATAGATTTGTTTTATGAAGTGAAAAAGGATGAGAGTACAATCACACATAAACAGCCATCAGGCATGTTGGGTACAAGA
>JANXWM010000651.1 GCA_025351145.1 Chitinophagaceae bacterium | reverse complement strand
CCTGGTTGCATAAACGCAGGCGGCCATCATACATCGTCATTAAAATACCTTCTATTGCCAATGCGGTATTCAGCCTGCTTTGTACAATTTTTATGGTATTTAATAATTTGCCCAAGCCTTCCAAGGCAAAGAATTCACACTGAACCGGGACGATCACACTGTCTGCCGCTGTTAAAGCATTTACTGTAATCAACCCCAGCGAAGGAGAGCAGTCTATAACAATAAAATCGTAATTTTTTCTTACCGGTTCCAGTATTCCTTTTAAAATATATTCCCTGTCAGGATAATTAATCATTTCAATTTCAAAACCCACAAGGTCAATATGCGATGGTATCAGGTCAAGATAAGGTATCTCCGTTTTTAAAATTACATCCTGCCCCGCAATATTATTTACCATGCAGTCGTACAGGCTGTTGGTAACATTATGCAGGTCAAACCCAACACCGGTAGTGCTGTTGGCCTGCGGGTCTGCATCAACCAGCAGTGTTTTAAATTCCAGAACGGCCAAACTTGCAGCCACATTAATGGCTGTAGTAGTTTTACCAACACCACCTTTCTGATTTGCCACTCCTATTATTCTTGCCATATTAACCCTTTAAGGGAAGTGTTTTAATTTTATAAATCTTGTCTTTTTACTATGTTTTTCTAAATAACATTTATGAACCCGGCAATAGTAATTCTATTAAGCATCCTTGCGTCGCACTCTTTTACGTTCAGATCATTATTCAGCATTCAGCAACCAAATTATTTTCTCAGTTTATAAACCTTGGGCCGCAAGTTTTAAAGGGTGAGATGAAAGTATAAAAAGCTTCAACCTCAAATCTCCACGGTCTCCCCAATCGCAGGCAACAGCAATTCTTTGCCTGCTGTTGCAAAGTCAGAAACTGCTTTATCTGTATCAATTGCAATAATGTCAAAGGTATTGTAATGCACACCCACAACTTTGCTGCATTTGGTAAAACCGGCAGCTATTATTGCATCAGCGGGATCCATTGTAAAGTTGCCGCCAATGGGCAATACCGCAAAATCAAGTTTTGCCCATGCGGGTATCAACTGCATATCTAATGTAAGTGCTGTATCGCCGCTGTAATAAAAATTTCCCCGGGCTGTTGTAAATAAAAAACCTAATGGGTTGCCCGCATAAGTTCCATCAGGAAAGGAGGAAGAATGTATGGCATTTACGCCCCTCACCTTACCAAAATCGAAGGAAACCGGGCTGCCATAGTTCATAGGATGAACTTTTTCTATACCTTCTTTCATAAGCCAGTTTGCAATTTCGTACCCGGCAACACAGGTTGCGCCGGTTCTTTTTGCTATGCTGATTAAATCGGCAATATGGTCGCCATGACCATGGGAAATAAAAATATAATCGGCCCCAATCTTATTTACATCAATATTCCCGGCCAGGGGATTACCTGTAATAAAGGGGTCGAATAAAACTGTTTTGCCAGCTATTTCTACTGCAAAACAGCCGTGACCGTAATAGGTAAGTTTCATTTGAATAAATTTTTAAACCCGTCAGGGGCGGCAAAAATAAATTTTCGCTTTGAATTTATGGGATTAATAAATGCTTCTTTTAAAGCAGGCACAATTTAGAGCTGATTAAGGCAGCATAAACGTTTATCCCAGATTTTGCAGTTGACTTTTTTAGGGACTGAACAGTGGTTCTTTGAACATCGTTCCTTGCGTCGCACACTTGTACACCAGAATATAGTTGAGCTTTTAACAGCCAATACAACCAACTGCAAAATCCGGGTTTATGGTAAAAAAATTTAGCTGCCGTGAAACCGTTTTACTGACTGCGCCTGTTGCTGCGCAATGGTATACAGTACAAGTGAGTGACACAAGGGACGATGCTATGGAAAACCAGGGCCGGTAACAAAATGCAAGTATGCAATGCAATAATTTATATTCTGGTAACTGAAATAAACAGTCGTTTGAAAGATATTTAATGTAACTGCAGTATAATAATCTTAAAATAACATTAAACGGACGGGAAGTTTTGCACATAAAATTTTATCTTGCCGACTTGGTATGAAAAACCGATTCCATCATTTAGAAAAATAATGCATGAAAAAATTAGTTAACCTTTCTGTTCTGGCAGCTGTTGAAGCCGGAAAAAAAATCCTCGAAGTTTATAAACAGGATTTTACTGTTGAAACAAAAAGCGATAATTCGCCACTGACCATTGCAGACCAACAATCGCATGAGGTGATTAAAGCAGCACTTGAAAACACGGGCTATCCCCTTTTGAGCGAAGAAGGCAAACAATTACCTTACGAAGAACGAAAAGGATGGAATACATTTTGGCTGGTAGACCCATTGGATGGAACCAAAGAATTTATAAAAAAGAATGGTGAGTTTACAGTAAATATTGCGCTTGTACAAAATGGCACTCCGGTTTTAGGGGTTGTATATGTGCCTGTTACAGGAGTTTTGTATTATGGAGCAGAAGGTATGGGCAGTTTTGCTGTTACGGTTACAGAAGAACTTAATGCAGACGATCTTGAATCTATACTGGCAAATGCAATCGCATTGCCTGGAAATAGTGAACCGGCAGTTTATACTATTGTAGCAAGCCGTTCGCACAACACACCCGAAACAGAAGTTTTTATTGAAGAAAAAAGGAAGGAACATGGAGAAGTTGATACGATCAGTTCCGGCAGCTCTATAAAACTATGTTTGGTTGCAGAAGGTAAGGCACAGGTATATCCGCGTTTGGCACCTACTATGGAATGGGATACCGCGGCAGGACATGGCGTGGCAAAGTATTCAGGCTGCAGGGTGTATAATTACGAAACCAAACTTGATCTTGTTTACAATAAAGAAAACCTATTAAACCCCTGGTTTGTAGTGGAACGCAATTGATGAATTTTAAGAAAGTAGCATTAATATTATACTAATAAAAACAGCGTATGCCGGGACAAAGAATTAAGATTGGGCTACTGATTGATAATTTTATTTTGCCTGCCTGGATATATGAAATGCTTAAAAGGGTTAATGAAAGTGAGTATGCAACCATATCACTGATTATAAAAAA
>JANXWM010000645.1 GCA_025351145.1 Chitinophagaceae bacterium | reverse complement strand
GTTTTTATACGCATTGTTTTATGGTGGTCTTTATTTACGGCGGTAACCGGTTTTGCAACGGGTCTTGTGTCGCTCATCTTTATTCGCTTTTTGTTTGGTATGGGGGAATCGGGTACTTATCCCAATGCTTTAATTACAGTTACCCGTTGGTTTCCTGCAAACGAAACATCGCGTTCATTAACATGGGTGGGCATCGGGTCTCAAATAGGTTCTGCCATTGCCCCGCTGATTATTATTCCGCTGGCTATATCTTACGGCTGGCGCATGCCTTTTTATGTAAATGCTTTTATAGGTGTAGTGTGGGTATTGGTTTGCTATTTTTGGTTTAAAGATTTTCCTGCACAAATGCGCAATATAAGTACCGCAGAAAAAGAGCATATAGAAACCAATTGCAGGCATAGCACAAAGCAAAACGTTATTCCGCTAAAAGCTATTTTTAAGAACCGCACCGTATGGGCATTAATGGGTATGTATTTCTGCTTTCAGTGGTCGAACTATTTTTTTGTTGCATGGATGCCGGTTTACCTGCAGCAGGGCAGGCATTTTACCGAACAGGAAACAAGCCCCATTATCTTTTCTTTGTTCATTGCAGGTATCATAGGTTTACTTACCGGCGGTTTTTTTAGTGATTGGATTGTAAAGAAAAAAGGATTGAAACCTGGCCGCCGTTTTGTTGGTATTGTGGGCATGGGCGCATGCGGGTGCATGGTATTACTGGCTGCTCTTTTTAAACAAAATCAATTGAGCGCTGCTTGTCTTATTGCAGCTAATTTTTCATACTCTTTTGCCGTAATGACCTCGTATGCAGTATGCGCAGATATTGGACGTAATAACACGGGAACTGTTACCGGAGCCATGAACTTTTCCGGGCAGATGGGTGCTTTTTTTCTTGCACTGATGTTTGGAAAAATCGCAGACCTCACAAACAGTTTTAATTACCCGCTCTTTATAGTAGCATTTGTAACGCTTGCTGGCTGTATGTTGTGGTTTATTATAGATCCAACAAAACAGGTAGCTGTTGAAACGAATGATAAAATTTATGTACCGGGCTGAAGTAAAATTATTAAGCTTTCGTTGTGTCACTCACTTGTACGTTCGGGTTATGAATGGGCATTTACCGAAGCGAAGATTGAAGCGGATTATTTTTAAGGTGTAGTCAACCATAGCGAAATAAAATTTCATCACCCAAACACAGTGGTATTATATTGAATCACATTTACAGCAGCGTTTTTACGATTGCTTCCCATTCCAGCTCCAGAGAAATATCAGGTCTTTTTTTACCCGCCTTTTTGTACCAGTAATCGGCGTTCCATATATCTCCTTCTTTGCGGTGCAGGTAAGCGTGCACATGGCATGCAACCGCATCTTCCAAATTATCAACCATGCTGTGCGCTTTGTACCAGTTGCCATGTCCATCGTACCACATTGCTAAAAGATGCGTGCCAACTCCCGCCGGTGGCGATGCGTTTTTTATACTTTCATAAAAGGTTTTAAACTGCATATTTTCTTTTATCCAAAAATAAGCAATCTGTAATTGCAGCACTACGCTTCTATATAAGTCGATACTAACTAATTGAAAATCAGCAAAAAAATTTGCGACTTATTTTGCAACATAACGCAACGTCGCCGTTGCTGGGAGACTTCGGTAAAAGCTCAGTCATGATCCAACCGTACAAAAGTGCGATGCAAGAGCCGATGCCACAAGGAACTTTAGCCGGGTACAAAATTCATCTCCTCAAATTCGCATAAACCATTTACTTTTATCGCTGCTGATTGCCTGCCATTAATCATTAATTTTCTTATTATGGCAATACGTGTAGCTATTAAGCACAAAACAACTTATCATTACGACAGACCTGTATCGCTGTCGCCGCATATCTTTCGTTTACGGCCTGCCGTGCATTCACGCACACCCATTGAAGCTTATTCATTTAAGATAACGCCTAAAGAACATTTTATCAACTGGCAACAGGATCCGTTTGGCAATTACCAGGCATGGGTAGTATTTCCAGAAAAAGCAACTGAGTTATGTGTTGATGTGGAAGTAATTGCAAGGCTGGAAGTGATTAACCCGTTTGATTTTTTTGTGGAAGAATATGCGGAGAAATTTCCTTTTAAATATTCAGCGCAGCTTACTGCGGAGTTGGTTCCTTACCTTGAAATAAAGGAAGATGGCCCGTTGCTGAACAAATGGCTT
>JANXWM010000759.1 GCA_025351145.1 Chitinophagaceae bacterium | reverse complement strand
AAAAAAAATATTTCTTTTGCTTAAATATTATTGCCAACCACTTGCCCAAACAAAATAGGGCCGGTAACTATCGGCGTTGGTATATAAGCCATTTCCATCTATGGCATTTGTGCAGTAGCCAACCAGTAACTGGTTGTTTTGATTGAACTCTGTATGCACAGTTGCATTGTATGTCCAGATGTTTACATCGCCAATTTTATTGGGCGTTGTGCATACAAAACGTTTGTGTATGTACGGGCCTTCGGGGCTTTTTGCATCCCACAAATAAATGTCGGGGCTTAACAGGTTGGGCTGCGAAAGAAGGTAATATTTACCCTCGTTTTTAAAGATGGAAAATGATTCTGAAACACCGCCCTGTATTCTTACACTCTGCGTTGTATCTGTAACCCAGCCTGTGCCGTTAAAAAAAGTTACCTTATTAAGGGGGTTCTTCCTGGATGTGCGTGCCACATGGATATACTTGTTGTACTTGGTGTCTTCGGTGCCGTAGAAATAAACATAACCATCATCATCTTCGTGTGCTGCGCCGGCCCAGTTAATAAAGTTGCCCCTGCTGAATTTTGCAATTCTCTGTAAAGAAAGATCGGGATAATTGAGCAACGCTACATCTACACCCGTAACCTCAAAACCAAAGCTGCCGCCTGTTGTAGGTTTTATTTTATCGAGAAAAACATAAACCTGCGTTTTGGCTTCGTTCATAAAAGCGAATACCGGCCAGTAATACTGCTTGCCGCTTGCCTGGAAATAAGGTAACGGATTTTGATCTGTGCCCCCGTGATATGTTTTAAAACTTCCGCCTGCGGTATCCATTGTAACCATGGTGTTGTGGATAAACGGAACGAAAGGCCTTGTGCGGTTGGGGTAAACTGTATCGAGGAACGAATCGCCGAAAAGCCAGAGTACACGGCCATCGGGGAGTTTGTAAGAAACTGCCTGGTCGCCACCCGTCCAGCCACTGCCGTAGCGGGTAAACACGCTGTCGAAATAGGTGGCTTCTGTTGTGCTTATATCGGCGGTTTTTAAACCCAGCGCCTGCGATGATGAAGCAGCAGTGCTGTTAGCAGCAAAGTCTTTACGGCAGCTAACCATCAGCACTGTGGCAACAAGAACGAAGAATATTTTTTTCATAGTAAATAAATTAAGCTTGTAATTAATGTGCAGCATAATCTTCAAGGTAGTTAAAATGTTGAGTAAGTTTTCCGTTCTTTAAAATCGTTGCACGTTCTATAATGTCACTTCCACCTTTTAAAAGATCGGTTAAGATATGCTTTATCAGTTGTTCGCCAAAGTAGCGGCTTGCATCGCGGGGTAATTCATTTGGTAAATTACCTACGGCCATTACATCAATACTATCCTGCAGGTAAGGCCCTGTTTTCGCGAAAGTTTTTTTATGTACACCGTATATGGGGTCTTCAATAGTATTGTCACCGAGGTTAATGGGCACAGAGCCATTTGCATCATCCGTAATGTCTGCAATCGTAGTAATGGTAAGACTTTCATTGATGTCTTCCTTCTCAAACAACCGCGGCATCGTTACATCCCAGTAAATGCCGTTCATTAAAATATCTGTGCAGCGGGTGTAAGGCAAAAAGCGGCTCCTGTATTCATCCGGGTGCTCGTGAAAATGTTCGCGTTTATAGGTCTTTAATTCTTTGTGCGTATAAAGGTCGCGGCCTTTTAACTGAACATAAACAGGGTAACTGAATTTTCTTTCAAGGTATTCATCTGGCTCTACTTCTGTTATGCCCACAAGGTTTACAATATCGAGGATGCCGTGTGTTACACGGCCGCTGCCGGTGATGGCGATTTTTATATTGGGCAGTTTTAAACCAAAATAAGTATGTATCAGTGAACGGTAATCCCGTTGTTTATACACCCTGCTCAATTGATAAGCACCTGTTCTGTTGCCATAAGCCATTATGCCGTTGTGGGCACCTACAATACCTGCAAAAAAGCCAAAGCCAATAATGCGCTGACCATCTTCATGTTCAAGGCATTCATAATCAATGAGGGTAATGTTTTTATCCATCATCGCATGCATCAGCTTTTGGTTATAAGGTTGTTTCTTTTTTGTATGCGAAAAAAACAGGTAGGTTTTGTTGGGTATCAGCATTTCGACAGGCACTTCTTTTATGCCCATGAGTATATTGCAGTTGTTAAGATCGTCCTGTAGAGTAACACCAGCCTGTTTGTATTCGGCATCGCTGAAACTGCGGCTGGCAGAGGGTTGTACAGTAATAGAAATTTCGTTGCTGTTTTTAAGCAGCCATTTGCATTGGGCGGGTGTTAACGCCACACGGTTATCTGCCGGAACTTTTCCTTCTTTAATAAGCCCTATCGCAAGCATTCGTTTAATTTTGGGCTGCAAGGTAAAAGGAATATTTTGAACCCAACAGCGGATCATTAATTGAACTTTACTTGCGTCGCACTCTTGTACTGAATAATAGCTGTGAGCTTTTGGCTGCACCCTGCAAGTTGTTATGTTTTTTGCTTGTGGCTTAGAGTTTGCAGCCTGAAGCTGAATAATGATCTGAATGTAAAAGAGTGCGACGCAACAGAAGCTTCATAGCAGCAATAAAGTTTGCTTCATAAGTTGTTTGTATTTTAAAAATTATCTTTATAAATGAATTATTTTGAGCTGTTTGAAATACCGGTAAGTTTTAAAGTTGACAAGGGCGGACTGGCGCAAAAATATTTTGCTTTACAAAAAAAATATCATCCTGATTTTTTTACACAGTCAGGTGAAGATGAACAGGCAGAAGTGCTGGAAAAATCATCTGCGGTAAACAAGGCTTTTAAAGTTTTGCAAAACCATGATGAAACAATTAAATATACTTTGCAGTTGAAAGGCCTGCTGCAGGAAGAAGAAAAATACCAGTTACCGCCTGCTTTTTTAATGGAGGTGATGGACATTAACGAAGCGCTGATGGATGCGAAAATGGAAGATGATCAGGAAAAGTTAGCGGAGTTTAAGCAGCAAGTTTTAAGTTTAGAAAACGAAATATATGAGCCTGTTAAAGAAATTATTGAAAATTTTAAAGACGGTATTTCTACCAAAGAAGAAATGCTGCAGGTAAAAGAATATTACTTCAGAAAAAAATACCTGAACCGTATTTTGGCAGGTATTGATTAGCGCTGTAATATTGCAGCCCCGCAGAAAAGTAAAAGAGAGCGGGAGAGCAGTTCTTCTTTATTGAAAAGCCCAGATGGCGGAATTGGTAGACGCGCTAGACTCAAAATCTGGTTATCGCAAGGTAGTGCAGGTTCGATTCCTGTTCTGGGCACGATTTAAATCCTGTATTTCTTACAGGATTTTTTATTTACAATACTGCAACTTTTCTGTTTTTTACTCCGTCACTATTGTTCACTTGTTCAAAATGACCACCTCATCTGAATTTTGAGTTGTTCTATATTCAAATATCAACGAACCATTCATGTTGATCTTCATACGTTTTAGTGTTTTATCATTGATCAAAACCGTATAAAACTGATCGGGCTTTAGATTATTAACCTCGTAAACCAACTTGTTTGAATTAACATCTTTTGAAGATTGCAGCCACGACATTTCACCTGGCGTCCACATTTTTATATCAACAGTTAAATTATGTTTTGCTGTTGCGTTGATTTTTAAAGAAGCTGTAGTATTGCTTCCATTGAAATATAAAAGTTCATCGTTGTTACTAAAAAAACCAAAATTGGTTTTGGAAATAATTTTAAACCGATCATTCGATACTGCATAATTTTCCATATCAAGATCAATCGAAAGTTTTTGATTTCTGTAATTATATTTTACCTGTGTGCCCGCTAAATCTTTGGTAATATGCGGATCAAGATAAAAACGATTATATAATGGATTGATGCCATAGATCGACTGGTATAAACCCACAACCGAAAGACTGTTGCCAGACAATATATCATCGCCCAAACCATCCTGCTTTGCACGACCATACCGCTGAAACGCAAGCCCATCCTTTGCATACTGTGCCAATACATTCTTTACATATTTTAAAGCAAGCTCAGGTTTGTAAGCTGCATAAGCCTTTACAGCAACGGAACCCCACGATAAAAAAATATCGCCATTCTCATAATTAGGAAAAGGGAATTGCCAGTCATTGCCTTCGCCTGCTGCGTAGCTGTACATGCAAAGCGGCCAAAAGAAAAGTTGCTCTTTCTGCATTTGTGTTTCT
>JANXWM010000638.1 GCA_025351145.1 Chitinophagaceae bacterium | reverse complement strand
CGCAAGGATGCTTCATAGTAGATCAACCTGCCGGGTACATAAATATTTCTACCACATACATGATGCAAATAAAAATGGTACAATATATTTTTATACTGCACCATTTTATGTAATTCTCTTTTAATGACCTACGCCATTGATTCAAAACGCTTGCCGATGAAATCCCAGTTTACTACATTCCACCATGCAGTAATATAATCGGGGCGGCGGTTCTGGTATTTAAGATAGTATGCATGTTCCCAAACGTCTAAACCCAACACAGGAAAGCCTTTCAGCTCGCTTATATCCATCAGTGGGTTGTCCTGGTTTGGTGTAGAACCAATCACTAATTTTTTATCGTTTGTTAAAACAAGCCATGCCCAGCCACTTCCAAAGCGGCCTTTGCCTGCATCGGTAAACTGTGTTTTAAATGCATCAACTGAGTTAAAAGATTTTTCAATGGCATCTTTTAGTTTGCCCTGCAGTGTGGTTGAATTGGCTGGTGCCATACTCTTCCAAAACAGTTCGTGGTTGTAATGCCCGCCGCCGTTGTTGCGCATCTTGGGTGAGTATTTTGAAATGTTCATAAGCAAATCTTCCAGCTTTGCCGATGAGGTATCTACTTTTTCTGCAGTGCATGCATCGGCAAGATTTTTTGCATAAGCAGCTGCGTGTTTTGTGTAGTGTATTTCCATTGTCATAGCATCAATAACGGGCTCCAGTGCATTGTACTGGTAACCGAGTGGCTGCTGCTGAAACGGGGTGCCATCTGCGTTAAAATCGAATAAACCTGCTGGCGTTTTTTTTGCCAGTGCCGGTAAAACTGTAAATGCCAGTCCGGCTGCCAAACTTGCTTTACCCGAAGTTTTTAGAAACTCCCTGCGATTGGTATTTGAATTGTTTTCCATGTTTTTTTTATTGTTGTGAATTTATTTTGTTGTTTTTTATGATGTCAATTACTGGTTTCTTTTTGAATAGCCTGAAATAAAATTCTTTATTGAATAGCTGTGAATCACGCATGGCTTTGTAAGTTAGAAAAAAACCGACAGGCATTAACACGATAGCAGAAAGCCACATGCCGGCAAATACACTTGTTTCCCCGGTTTTTGCAAATTTTTCGCCAAATGTGTTGAGCATATTAAATACGACAAAGAATGCAATGGCCGATATTAGCGGCGTACCTAATCCTCCTTTGCGAATAATTGAACCCAACGGTGCGCCTATCAAAAATAAAACAATGCATGCAAAAGAAAGTGCAAACTTTCTGTTCCATTCTATCCAATGCTTGCGTACCATTTCTGATTTGTTTATATAATCGTTAGACATTAAATCGATCATTGGTTTTGAGCTGTTGATAGTAGAAAGTGACCTGTCGAAAACGACCATTTTGAGGGAATCTGGGATAACGTTATCAAAAGACTTTATCTTTTTAACGGTAGTTTGTTTTGCCGCAGGCCATGTACTGTCTGCATATTTTACAAAAGGGAGAAAAGAAAATAATTCCCGGTTTGAGCGTTTGTAAAAACTATCTTCAACATTGCCTAATGAGTCAATGGCTTTGTTAAGCTGGCGTACACTCAGCATTTTTGGATCATATTTAAAAAGGCTGTCTTCAGTTTTATTCATTTTAAAACTGCTGAGGTCGAATTCCTTTTTATAGTTCTTAAACCCTAACCTGATAAATTCGGTATTGGTGCTGAAACGGCTTCCATTTTCCTGGTAATTCCAGCCATTATGCAGTTCGAATTCCATAAAGCGCTGGTCTTTTGAAATACGCATAATTCCACTTTCTGCAACCATAAAATTATCCTGGAGGTTGTAATTTCTTTCGTATATGATTACATTGTGGATGGTGCTGTCGTCTTTATCTTTTTTCCCGATCTTCATTACATACCCTTCAATTTTATCGTAGAACACACCTTCTTTAATATCGAACGCAGGTTTTTTTACAATGATATCATATTTAAGTGCATTGAGTTTTAAGTTGGCAACCGGGATAATATTATTAGCGAAAAGAAAGGCAACCCCGGTTAACAATACTGTTACAATCAATAAAGGCTGCATAAAACGGATCAATGGAATGCCGGAAGATTTTATAGCAACCAGCTCAAAGGTTTCGCCAAGGTTACCAAAGGTCATAATGGACGATAGCAGTAATGCAAGCGGTAAAGCAAGTGGTACCCATGTTATAGCAACCAATCCGGTAAGGTATGCCAGTGTTGAAAGGTCTAAACCCTTACCCACAAAGTCATCTATATAAAGCCAGAAGAATTGCATGGTTAATGCAAAGAGCGATATTAGAAATGTGGCTAAAAATGGCCCAATAAAAGACCGAAGAATGAGTATATCGAGTTTTTTTACCACTTTGCGCTTTCTTTAAATTTAGAATATGGCGTATGCAAATGTAAAGCTTTCGAAATCTGAATTAATACTGGTTTGCGATGAGCAGTTTATTTTAACAAAGAACGCTGTAATTGAGAAGGTTTATTTTTTGTTTGGGGCGTTAGGCACTCATTTTAGTTCGCAGAAAGAAGAACTCTCCAAAGTTCTTCCAAAAGAAGTATTGATTCAATCCCCAAAAATTTATAAAGGCGAACAATATAAAAGGCTGCCTTATGTAATGCTGGATTATCCCCGGTGTTTTACAAAGGATGATGCATTTACCATACGTTGTTTTTTCTGGTGGGGAAATTTCTTCAGCATCACTTTGCACCTGCAGGGAAAATATGCACAGGAATATGCAGTAACTGTATTGAACAATATGCAGGTTGCCGGCAAAAGCGACTGGAGTGTATGTGTAAATGAAAATAAATGGGAGCACCATTTTGGTGCGGATAATTATTTGCCTGCTACCAAAGAAACAATTGCGTCTGTTTACAGCGATAGTAAACCATTCCTGAAGATTGCAAAAAAAATCCCATTGAGCGAATGGGATGGTGCTTATGATTTTTTTGTTGAAAGTTATTCAGAAATTCTTGAAATAATTTCTGCTGTAAACAGGCAGTAAATTTTTGATGATACTATACCTCGCTTTGCTCAATATAGCTTCGAAAGTACAAGAGTGCGACGCAAGTAAAGCTGAATATATTTCACAGGCCGGGTACAAAAAAAATGAATTTGTTACCAGGGGTTCACGCATCTATTGAACTTTACTTGCGTCACACTCTTGTACTGCAAGGAATTCTTTTGAGCAGAAAGCGATGTATAAAATTAATTGCCTAAGCGATGAAATAATTCTTTAATCTGGTAATCCCATAATTGGGTTTGGTCTTTTATTTCTCCCTTCTCTGCAAAATCTTTTATTAAAAGAATAGTTTGGTTTGATACTTCGGTTTTTTCTATCCTGAATTCAAAATATTCTTCTTTAGGTGCTTCTAACCACCTGTAGCGAATAAATTTATCCTGTTCCTTTTCAGTAACCTGCGCTTTTTCAACGGAACCATTCCACGAAAAAACAAATATATGATCGCGTTCGTCTACTTTATCTGCAAACCATTCCTGCATACCAGCGGGTGTTGACAGGAACTCGTACAGGATTGCTGGTGAGCACCTTACAGGGTATTCAAGAGTAAATAATTGTTTTTTTGCCATTAGTCTTCGTTTAACCTCCCTTTGCTTGAAGGTTGCAATAATATTAAATAATTAGAAGGGTAAAAAAAATTTTAAATAATAAGAGTTTTTTAACTGCTGGAATTGATTAAAAAAATCCATCTAAGCAGGTATTTTCACTTTACAGAATAATATTTGGAGCAAATAAATCATTTTTATAAATTACAGTTGCTTCTGTTGATACACCTTTCTGAACATTCCTATGCTAGGCCAATATTTATTGTTAACCCTTAAATAAATGAAATGGCCATGCGTCAGTTAAAAATCAGCAAATCCATTACTAAGCGCGAAGCTCACAGCCTTGAAAAGTATTTACAGGAAATTGGAAAAGTCGGGTTGATGAAGCCTAACGAAGAAGTTGCACTGGCAGTACTTATTAAACTGGGCGATCAGAACGCCTTTGAAAAATTAGTGAAGGCCAATCTCCGGTTTGTTGTATCAGTTGCAAAACAATACCAGAACCAGGGTTTGTCGTTGCCCGATTTAATTAATGAAGGAAACCTTGGCCTTATCAAGGCAGCACAACGCTTCGACGAAACAAGAGGGTTTAAATTTATTTCTTATGCCGTATGGTGGATTCGCCAAAGCATATTACAATCATTGGCCGAACAGGCCCGTATCGTAAGGCTTCCATTAAACAAAGTTGGTTTAACCAATCGAATTCAAAAAGCATTTTCACTGCTTGAACAGGAATTTGAAAGAGAA
>JANXWM010000719.1 GCA_025351145.1 Chitinophagaceae bacterium | reverse complement strand
AAAAAACCGGGTGTGCAGAAATATCAATGGATATGAATAACCCGATGATATTATATGCAGCAATGTGGGAACATGGAAGATTGCCCTGGCAGGTAATCAGCGGTGGCCCGGGCAGTGGTTTATACAAATCAACTGATGCAGGCGAACATTGGGAAAAGATGACAGATGGCCTGCCGAAAGAAATGGGTAAAATGGCCATTGCTGTTTGCCGCTCCAATTCTGAAAAAGTGTATGCCTTGATTGAAAGTGATTTTTCAAAAGATGCCGGGGGCTTATATATGTCAGCCAATGCAGGTAAAAGCTGGAGCCAGGTTACTAATGATCACCACTTGCTGCAAAGAGCCTGGTATTATATTGAGCTTTTTCCTGATCCTAACAACGAAAACAATCTGTATGTAATGAGTTCTCCGGCGATGCATTCCATAGATGGCGGCAAAACATGGGAGAACATTTCAAATACACATGGCGACTATCATAATCTCTGGATCAATCCCGCCAACTCCAGCAACATGATCATTTCTGATGATGGAGGTTCGGCGATTACTTTCAATGGAGGCAAAACCTGGAGCAGTCAGGACAACCAGCCAACGGCTCAGTTTTACCGCATCAATGTTGACAATAAGTTCCCATATAATATTTATGCGGGACAACAAGATAACAGCTCGGTTAAGATTACGAGCCGTGCATTGGGCAGTGGCGGCATTGATGTTACCAACTGGTCTTCTTCCGCAGGTGGAGAAAGCGCATTTCTTGCATTCAACCCTGATGATCCAACGTATGTAATGGGTGGTGGATATAATGGTGGTATTGATATTCTCAATACCGCCGCATTTGCCGGGACCAGTATTATGGAGGCGCCAATTCAATATCAATCACGCTCGGCAAAAGATATAAAATACCGTACCAACTGGAATGCCCCCATCATATGCAGCAAATACGATCCCAATGTTTTTTATCATGGTGCACAATTATTGCTCCGCACTTCAGATATGGGTAAAACATGGACGGAAGCATCTCCTGATTTAACCCGCAATGAAAAAGAAAAACAAGGCACGCCCGGTGTTCCATTTACCAATGAAGGAGTGGGCGCAGAAAATTATGGTACGCTTTCTTACGTCATGGAATCCCCGCTTGAAAAAGGCGTTATTTATACAGGCAGCGATGATGGTTTGGTTTATGTAACAAAAGATAATTGTGCTCATTGGCAAAACATTACTCCCTCAGGATTGCAGGAGTGTTTGATTAACGCCATTGAAGTTTCGCCTTTTGATAAAGCCACCGCTTACATTGCTACCACACGATATAAATTCAACGACTTTACACCCGGCCTTTACAAAACAACAGATTATGGTAAAACATGGACGAAGATAAATAATGGAATTCCTGACGGAGCTTTTACCAGAGTGGTAAGAGAAGACCCTGCGAGAAAAGATTTATTGTACGCCGGTACCGAAACAGGAATTTATATTTCATGGAACGGCGGAAAAAACTGGGAACCTTTTCAATTGAATATGCCCGTATGTCCCATCACAGATTTGCGCGTACACAAGGGCAATCTTATTGCAGCAACCTCAGGAAGATCTTTTTGGATTCTTGATGATTTAAGTTTGATTGAACAATACAAAAAAGAAACCACGGCATTTTCATTGTTTATTCCCTCTCCGGCCTATATAACAAACAGCGGAAGTGAACTGGATGAAAACAACCCTGACTTCACCGGGTTAACATCAGATCACGGAGTAAATCCATCAAGCGGTATCGTGTTGTATTACCAGTTACCTGAAACAAAAGATTCAGATGTTGTAACCGTGGAAATTAAAGATGCATCAGGTAATCTTGTCCGTAAATTCAGTTCTGTAAAAGACAGCACATACAAAAAATATGATGGCGCACCTCCTGCAGACCCTGTTCTGTCAAAGTCAAAGGGGCTCAACCGTTTAGTATGGAATATGCGCTACCCAAGTATCACTGGAATTCCAGATGTGTATTTTGATGGATCACTCCATGGTCATAAAGCCATTCCGGGGAAATATACTATTACAATAAAAATGGGCGAACAAACCATGTCAACAGGTACCGAAATATTGACCAATCCATTATACCCAACCGATGCTGCAACTTACCAGGAATATAATACAGTTATGACAGGCATGGAAAAAGAATTAACGGCCATGCACAATATGGTAAACACAATGGATGCCAAAAGAACGCAATTGGAAACGCTTGCAGCCTCCCTTACAGATAATAAATATGCCGCCCTTAAAACGGAAGCAACAGCGCTTGCAAAAAAAATGAAAGCGTGGGATGAAGACATGGTTCAACGCCAAACAAAAGTGTATGATGATGCAGAGAATTTCCCGGTAAAATTCACCGGCAATTATTTGTTCCTCATTAATCAAACGGAAAGCGATTTACCACGTGTAAACCAGCCATCACTCGACCGCATGAAAGAACTCAATGCCGCATGGGCAACCCTTAAAAGCAGGGGAACAGAAATATTAGACACGAACATTCCTGCTTTAAATAAAAAATTAGGAGACGCAGGTATAGGCGCTATCTGGAAGAATTAAATTAGATCATCATCCTGTCATTTGTTATTTGTGGTTGGCACTATAGCCAACCACTTTTTTTTGTCCTGTTCCCGCAGTTGGTTACAACAACGCATAAGAAAAAGAAGTTTGAGCCCAACAATAGAACATGCATGAAGCATTCTTGCGTCGCACTCTTTTACGTTCGGATTATTTATTGAGCTTTTAACGATGGGTGAATTGAAAAGCAACTGTTTCGTGGGGAGCAAGAACCAGGGCAAACAACAAATACTATTACCTAAATTTGTCTTTCACTAATTATATCTGAACGGTGTATTAAACATTGTACTAATGATTAAAAGAACAAAAATGGATACAATCTTCTACCTAACAATTCTATCTGGGATATTAACAGTTATATTGTCTGGAATAACATATTACAATGGGAAGCAAAAGGAAATGGCGGCAGATATTTCAAACACAAAGCTTTTAGACCGTACTGAACAAGTTGCAAATTTGCAATCAAATTTAGTTTCTGAAATGGCAAAAACACAAGAAAAATCAGACACTATCATTTCGCTTCAAAATAAATTGCAAGGTGCAAATGACAAGATTATTTCTCAAAACGAAAAAATCTCTGAATTAAATGAATTTATAGCCGCATCAGTTACAG
>JANXWM010000494.1 GCA_025351145.1 Chitinophagaceae bacterium | reverse complement strand
AAAAAAAATATGGATACCAATACTTGTTTGTTGAAAGGCAGCGTGTTTATTCCAGGAAAAGATTTTTCACATACGACAGGCTACTTAAATATGTCGTTTACAAAAAATTAAGTTTATATGCTCCCAGGAAATACAAAATGGCATGGTTATATAAATACTGCTAACAACATAGGTAACGGGTTCATTAATTAACGCGTAAGAGACCCAAAAGCCAGATACTGCAATACTATATTGGTTACTGTTGACTGCAACTGAAAGAGCGACATCTTATACAATTACTACTTTTTACGATTACTGCCTGTGTGAAAAATCCTAGAGAGGTTAAATCCAAACCGAAAATCACCTTTAAAGAACTTTCCGGTGGTTTGTGTCAGGTAACCTTTTTCATTCATGCCCGTTGCATTGGAAAAATGAAGTTGAAATACATGGCCTTTGGTTTCAATATCTACTCCAACAGAAAGAGGATCGGTTATGGCATCATCCAACTTGCCGAAAGCATGGTGATAATCGAGCATAATCGCAATGCGCTTACTTACTTTATACCTAAGGCCGCCACCCAATCCAAAAATAGTGTTATTGTCGGTAGGATTTAAAGTTGTATTGTTATGCACCAATAAGGGGCTTAGTTGCATGGAAAAAAATTTACTGAATTTTCGGCCGGCAATAAGCTGCACATAATAAGATGAGCGGTCGCCAAATGTAGGTTTTACAGGTGCTAAAGATTGCGCCGTAGTTATAATATACCCGGTGGCTACTAAAAGTGAAATTGGCATTTGCTTTTTACCATTTGCCTGTTGCAGTATCCTTGTTTTTACAAATGCATCCAGGTCTTTTAAAATAGTACTTCTGCCCAAACCTACCATCCATTTATCGCTGATGCCATAATCAAAACTCATCCGCATACTGGCAATATCCAATCCGAAAAGATCGTTGATCCCATTTTTGACCACACCAAAGCGGTGCATGATCCTGAAGTCTAACTCACCTTTATGCAGCATTTCGGTAGAGTGTGCGTTAATCACCCGGGTTGATCTGAAAGTGCCTGTCACTTTTTGTGAAGCTGTTTCATCTGCATGACCATTTGAGCGACGGATTGAATCCTGGGCCATGGCCAGGTTAACAGTTAAACCAAAAATAACCGGGAGTAAAAATTTTTTCATGTGTCGAATTTATTTTTTTAATGCATGCAACAGGTCTAATTATTATGCTTTCCGCCTGCATTTAACCAATCAATGATCTTTTGTTTATCGGTGCTTGATATTGGAGGGCCGGTTGGTGGCATTTGCGATGGGTTTGAATTTACAGCCCTTTCTTTGATCCTTATTCCCTGTGCTACAATGGTACAGTCATCTGCAAAATCAAGTCCGTTTTGTGGTGTTGGTAAACTGTGGCATCCAACAATGGCGCAATTAACAGCCAATACTGCTTTAACGGCCGAAAATAAAGGGCCGGCAGGAGCCTGGTTTACGGCAGCAGTACCTGTTTTTAAGCAACCGTTCAGGTCCATTACTCCATAATTATAATTACCCACTGCCAATGAACCGAAAACATTGGATACCTGGAAAGAACCGCTGTTTAAGTTATACATAAAACCCGTGCTGCCCCCGGCTGTTATGGTAATACTGCCAGTGTTACTTTCGCACTTAATGGTATTTACAGTTGTAGCACTTGCAGTAATGGTTGGGCAGGTAGAACCAACAACGGTACTAGCAGATGCACTCAAACAACCATTTGCATCCTTTGCTACCACGGCATAAATACCTGTGGCCAGATTATTAAATGTACCGGTTGCCTGAAAACTAGTGCCGCCATTCTTACTATAAGTATATGGCGCAGTACCTCCACTTGCAACGGCAACTATACTTCCATTTGTTGCAGCTGGCCCCGATGTATTTGTTGGTGTTGTGTTTAAACTGATGGCAGGACAGGATACTGCTGTTACACTAAAGGAATTTGACCCTGTACATCCATTCACATCTTTTGCAATAATGGTATAGCTACCTACAGCAAGATTAGAAAAATTGCCGCTTGCCTGGAAAGCGCCTCCATTAATATTATAGGTAAACCCGCTACTGCCAGCAGCTATAGCTGTTATTGCCCCATTTGTTGCAGTTGGGGTGGTAGTTTGTATTATCGTTGCTGTTATTGTTATGGAAGGACAGGGTGTTGCTGTTACAGTAAATGTTTGGAAACCCGTACATCCGCTGGTATTTGTTGCAGTAACAGTATAGCTACCCGCAGTAAGTCCGCTGAATGTACCCGATGCTTGTGCCGTTCCTCCGTTTAAAGCAAAAGTAAAACCCGTACTGCCTGATGCCGATGAAATAATGCTACCATTCGATGCCGTTGGCGTGGATGTTGGAGTAGTGGTACCCGTTACAACAATGGCAACGCCGGCACATGGATTTGGGGTTGGTTGCGGCGTAGCGTCTCCTCCTTTACTGCAGCTTATATAAAAAAAGATCAGGCATAAAGAGGACGCCGTAATTAATTTGTAATTTTTTTTCATTACCAGTAGTTTAACTGAGAACGCTGTTTTTAAAAAAAGGGTTGCCTTTGATATTAATGTTTAAACAGAAAATATTTAAGCCCCAGTTGTAAACCGGTTGTAAATAGTTTTACGTTCCCTTCACCAACACCCCGCAGTGGTAAAGTAACGGTAGGGGCAGCCTGTATAAATAATTGATGGCCTATTTGTTTTTCCACACCAAGCGAAAGTTGTACCGACGCAAAGAGATGGCTGTTTTTTGTATAGTTATAAGGATAGCTATACTGTATATTATTTCTTTCAAAAGTGTAATCGTACCTTTCCTTTTTCATGATATAGCTGGATAAACCGGCTGCTGCATAATAATTTACCTTAGCCTTACTACGCAAGTTATATTGTACAATAACAGGCACTTCATACACCATACAGTTGGCATCTACATTTACTATTTTCACAGTCGCCAAATAAGATCCTGCTTTTGTATTATAATCATTTGGCCCGGCGATATATTTTTTTGCACCGGCATAAAACCCGGTTTGTACGCTCAGCCGCCTGTTAAACTGGTAACCCAAACCAACTCCGTATACAGGTGTGATACTGCTGTTTGTAAAGGTTAATAATTTTGTAGCATTTGCTTCCATGCCTGCAGCAGCAAGGAGATAAAAGCCTGCATTGCTTTTTTGCTTTTTATCTTTTTTGTTTTCGGTTTTTGTTACTGTAACGGTTTTACCAAGGTCCATATCGGGCTTATTAACCTTTTCGAGTTCAGTGATGTTAGCCTCTTTTTGATCAGTTATTTTTTTTGTATCAGCTATATCAATTATGCTCCCTGTTTTATTTTCAGTTTTATCCGTACCATTTTCCAATTCCGGCACAGTGACCTGAAGGGCATATTTGACTTTGCTTTTGTAAATATTTTTATTATCCCTATTGTAATTATCGGCAGTGGCAGTAATATTATTTGTTTTTGTCCCGGGCAAAGCCGTTTGTTGCAATGTTGCCACATCGCCAGTGCCATTTGATGAAGGCTGTATTTGCTTATCCGTATTTTTAATGCTAACCTGGTTGCCTGTCTTTCCTGATCGCTCATTTTTATTCACTGCCCGATAAATAATTCCTCCACCCAGGATCAATACGCCCAATATAAGCGAACTGAAGATCCAGGAAAAAGGCCTGCGTTTATCTTTCTTTTGATCCAGCAGCGCCTCCATTTTTTTCCATGACGATTCATTAAACGCATGATCAGATGCATTTGCCGCCTCTATTATCTTATCCTCTATATATTTATATTGCTCTTCGCTGCTCATATAATTTAATGTTTGTTAGTTTAAGCATTTTTTGAATGTTCATCCTGGCTTTAGCAAGATTTGATTTAGATGTACCCACAGAGATGTTCAGTTGTTTTGAGATATCCTCATGCTTAAACCCATCCAGTACATATAAATTAAAAACTGTACGGTATATAGGGGATAATTTCTGCACAAGCGCTATAATTTCCTTGTACGACATGTGATCTAAGGGGCTGGATGAATTTTCAATAATCTCCAGGTGCCTGTCATCAAGTATAGGCATTGTTACCGATCTATTATTTTTCCTGTAATGATCTATAGCTGTATAAATAAATATTTTTTTTATCCAGCCAACAAAGGAGGCCTCATAATTTTTATAACTCGGCCCAAACTCTTCTATCTTATTAAATATCTTTAAAAAACCATCATTTACTATTTCTTCTGCCTCTGTGTAATGGGCACTATACCGCAGACAGATACTCATGGAGAAACCGTAGTACAGTTTATATAACTGCTTTTGGCTATCCCTGTTTGCTTTTATGCAACCCTGGATAATATGCTCAAGCGTGTTACTGCCTGACAAAGTGATACAATTTAATAGTGTTTAAGGTTTAAAGTTACTCACTATCCTAATCGTACCGAATAAAAAAATGGTTGCCAGGAATTTAATAAATATGTGGGGCTTGTGCCCTATAATGCTGCAGTTTGAATAGTTTTATGCCCCGGCGGTTATCGGGATCGCAAAGCGGCATACTCTCTTAATATATAACTGCCTCTGAATCTGCAATTTGACATTATACAGAGAGTCATAAAACAGTGCACAATATTGGCATAGCTTAGCTGCAATTTTATGTGTCCAACCTTGTTTTACTCCTTTTTAAACACCGCAACGAACATGCTGTCGGCCCGGTTTTCATAACCCCGCAAACATTCCATACTTTCCATCCGCAGAGGAAATTTTTCTTTTATGAATGCTGCTATTGCTTCATTTTCTTCCCTGAATACAGAGCAGGTTATGTAAAAAAACAGGCCGCCTTTTTGCAAATACGGGATTAGGTTGAAGACCATTTGCTTTTGTCTTTCTGCAAATTCGATGATCTTTTCAGGTTTAAAGAAATAGGCCTGCTCGGGCGTACGACTCCAGGTACCGCTGCCGGTGCAGGGAGCGTCGAAGATGAGAAGTTGATAGCTTGCCTGTCCGGCAGGCAGGCTGGTAGTAGGTAGTTGGTAGTCAGGAGTACTTAGGTCGGTGATGAATGAGTTATATTTGTCAATACCTGCAGTTTTGAATCTTTTCTTAAGGTTTGATAAAATGCTTTCGCGGATATCTGATACTGTTAGTTCAATATTACCCTGCAAAATATCATAGGCCAAAATAGATTTCCCCCCACTTGCGGCGCAGCAATCCCATACAGAAATGAAAGGATCATTTCCCCCCTTTACGGGATGGGGGCAAGAGCGGGAGCGAAGAAAATCAAGAACCTTTTGTGAATTGCGATCCTGTATCACCACTTCTTCATCTATTTTCAAAACCGTATCGACCTTAGATGAATTGGGTAAGGCAATACAATCTTCAGTTATCAACTGAAAACCTAAACCGGCATCCAGTAATTTTTTTACAACAATATCTTTTTTACCCGGCCTTATCCTTAAGAAGAGATCAGGTTGTTGCAGAAAAGACCTGGCGAATTGTTCGGGTACGATGGTATTACTTAACTCCGATGACCAAGGGAAGATGTTATCAATCAATAATTCATAATTACTAAGTGATAATTTTTCGGCTGTTGTTAGAGTGATCACATCATTCCACTCCGGCTTATGAAATTTTAAAAACTCACTGGAAGATCGTTCACATAAAAAAGTTGACAGCAGTATCCTTTCTTCAACAGGCATATCCCGCGCAGCTTTTCCCAGCCTGTAATAGTTATAACACAGGGCAGTAACCTGCTTCCTGTCTTTGGAACCGTATTTTTTATCTGAAGCAAAGAATTTTTTAAGATAAGCCGAAAGCGGCTCTGCACCTGTGTAAGATGCAAGGATGGTTTTGGCAGTATTTAAATAAGAATGGTAACGCATGGTTGGGGGCAAATATAAAGTGAAGGAAAATAATGGCAGGCCATCGACGAACGGTCACCGACTGCCAACTGCTGACTAACATCTGCCAACTGGTTCTATAGTTCTAACAAACTCTTTACAGGATCTTTTCCAAACAACAACAGTTCCGGGTTTTCAAGCAGTTCTTTCACTCTTACTAAAAAACCAACCGATTCTCTTCCGTCAACAATCCTGTGGTCGTAACTCAATGCCAGGTACATCATGGGCCTGATCACTACCTGCCCGTTGATGGCCATTGGCCTTTCCTGAATCTTATGCATTCCAAGAATGGCAGATTGCGGAATATTGATGATGGGGGTACTCATCATGGAACCAAAAATGCCGCCATTGGTAATGGTGAAAGTGCCGCCGGTCATTTCTTCGATGGTCAATTTATTCTCTTTTGCTTTTCCGGCCAGTTCCATCACTTTTGATTCTATAGCTGCCATACTCAAACTCTCGGCATTGCGGATCACAGGAACCACTAATCCTTTAGGTGCACTAACGGCAATGGATATGTCGCAATAATCGTGGTAGATGATCTTTTCTCCATCAATGTAAGCATTCACCGCAGGCCATTCGAGTAAGGCATAGGTGCAGGCCTTTGTAAAAAAGCTCATGAAGCCAAGGTTTACTGCGTGTGCTTCTTTGAACTTGTCCTTGTACTTCGTTCTTATTTCCATGATGGTGCTCATATCCACTTCATTAAAAGTAGTGAGCATAGCGGTCGTGTTTTTTGCTTCCACCAGCCTGCGGCTGATCGTTTTGCGCAGGACGCTCATTTTTTCGGGCCTTTCTTTGCGTTCAAATAAAACGGTACCGGGTACACGCCCGGGATTATTCAAAACGTCCATTACATCCTGCTTCACAATTCTTCCGTTACTGCCGGAGGGGGTAAGCCCTTTTATATCTACGTTTTTGTCTGCGATGATCGCTGCGGCTACGGGAGTGGTTTTGGGAATGGTTTGTTTTTTTTCGTTGGCTGTTGTTCGTTGGTCGTTGACCGTTGGTGGTGGGTCGTTGGTCGCCGGGG
>JANXWM010000466.1 GCA_025351145.1 Chitinophagaceae bacterium | reverse complement strand
GAAAATTTTCTTAAGGGTATAAAAGATTATTGACCTGCAGAAGGAATGCTATGAAGCTTTTCTTGCGTCGCACACTTGTACGTTCAGTTATATATTGAACTTTTACCGAAGTCTCCCAGCAACGGCGGCGTTGCGTCATGTGGCGAAATAAGTCGCAAATTTTTTTGCTGATTTTCAATTAGTTAGTATCGACTTATATAGAAGCGAAGATTAATGGAAAAGGAATAGATGCTGCAATAATAATTGAACAAATAATGCTGAATTTATTCTCAAAATTTTTTAATTTTTAAAATTAACTTTCACTTCATTTTTATTTTGTTACTTAGAAGAGTGTTACGTTTTATGAAGAGTGTTGCAGATGATGCTGAAGATGCCCATTGATGAGAACGATGAACGGATTGCGACGCAAGGGACGATGCCATGAAAACGAATGCCCGTATCACGCAATTGAATTTTAAAACTGTTTTAAAAAAATATTTCTATATGCCAGTTTCACGTCGGGAATTTTTACGGTCAACTTTAAAAGCCGCAGTAATAATTGGTGCAGGCAATTCGCTGCAATCCTTTGCCAATGGCAGTTTTGTGCTTCCTGCGAGAAGTAAAGTTGCCTTGCGTTTTGCTATAGCAAGCGATGGGCATTACGGTCAACCCGAAACGCAGTATGATATTTATCACGACGAAATGAAAACATGGATCAATGAAGAGCACAACACAAGGGGTGTTGATTTTACAATGATCAACGGTGACCTTTTTCACAACGATATTTCTTTTCTTCCGCAGGTAAAGAGCAAATGGGATGGGCTTAAAATGCCTTATTATGTATCTCATGGCAACCACGACGAAACGGATGAAACCACCTGGCAGCAAACATGGAATATGCCCTGGCATTTTGCATTTGAAAAGAAAGACAATGCCTTTCTTGTATTGAATACAGCAGATGATAAAGGCAAATATGTTTGCCCTGATATTGAATGGACAAAAAAGAATCTTGAGTTTTATAAGTCGAAAAAGCAGTTGTTTATTTTTATGCACATCACTCCTTTTAACTGGACCAAGGGTGGATTGCCCTGCCCTGAATTAGTAGAGTCATTCAACAATCAATCTAATTTAAAAGCCGTATTTCATGGTCACGACCACGACATGGATAATGTGAAAGAAAATAAAGGAAAGTATTATTTCTTCGATTCTCATATTGCAGGTAACTGGGGGACGGAATACCGTGGATACAGGATGGTGGAAATTTTAAAAAGCGGCGAAATACTTACTTATCAAATAAATCCTGCTACAAAACAACAACTCAATAATAATAACCTGCAGTAAAATTTTCTTTGCCTGCAACTTTTTAATAATCAATTTTTGGGTTTCTATAAGATTGAAACAAATTAGTGGCATCTAATTTGGCTTAAGGGCTTTAATAAAAATTTGATTATGAAAAAATTTACGTTAATCGTTGCTTTGTTTACTGCCAGCATTATGTTTACAAGTGCAAAAGCACAGGTGAGCGTTGGCATAAGTGTAAACATAGGAAGCCAGCCGGCATGGGGCCCCATAGGATATGACCATGTTGATTATTATTATATGCCGGATATTGATGTTTATTATTATGTGCCCACGCACCGCTATGTTTACCTTGATGGCGGACGCTGGATATTTGCTTCTTCCCTGCCTGTAAGATACCGCAACTACAATATATACTCAACGTATAAAGTAGTGATTAATGAACCTAAAGCCTATCTGCACCACGACGTTCATGTTGTAACTTACCGTAAATACAAAGGCAATAATAACCAGGTAATTATTCGTAACAGCCCTGACGCGAAATATGCTGCCGTAAATAAAAAATACAAAAAAGAAGAGTATAAACATGGTAACGGCAACTCTAAGGAAAAAGATAAAAATAAAAATGACAAACATAAATAGCCCTGTTTATTGATCGGTCTGTTTGTATATAACAAAAGAGGTTCTGTTTAATAGCAGAGCCTCTTTTGTTGAAATATTTTTTGGTATTTACTTGCCCGTGTGATGATTATATTCCCCAATAAAAACAGGCGATGCCATGAAAAGCTTTAGCCCGGTTAAAACTTGTTTTATTTATTATCTTTTGTATCTAATATTACCGGGGTATTGCCTTTGCCCATAATAATAATTTTAGCGTTTGCCGATTGTGCCAAAGCCAATTGCGCTTTAATGCTTTCGTACTGCAACTGTTTATCGGTAAGGCTTTCGCTTATAATGCGTTGGTAATCTGCAATACCCTGCGCCTCTACCCTCTTACGCTCCGCTTCCTGTTTTTCTTTTTGTAAAACAAACTGCATTTTTTGTGCATCCTGCTCGGCATTTATCTTTTGCTCAATGGTTGCTTTTACACTTGCAGGCAAGGTAATATTACGCACCAGTAAATTCTCCAGTATTAATCCGC
The DNA here is from genome assembly GCA_025351145.1 of Chitinophagaceae bacterium. Taxonomy (GTDB): domain Bacteria; phylum Bacteroidota; class Bacteroidia; order Chitinophagales; family Chitinophagaceae; genus Limnovirga. The sequence goes on along the minus strand of JANXWM010000466.1, from coordinate 3,636 downwards.
GTGATTTAAAATCTTTTTCAATGCTGTTGAAAATACGCTGCTGAAACTCATCACGCTTTGTTGAATAAAGTGCAACAGCATCGTAATAAACAGCATTATCGCGTATGCGTGTACGAGTTATGGGGCGTACAATCTTATCTTCATAATCGGCGCCGGTTTGCTGTAATAATTTTGGTGCTTCGGATGGAATAACATGGTACAATACAGACAGGTCAATAGTAACTTCAAGGCCATCGGCAGTTAATACCCGAATAGCATCGTCCCCGGTTTTTGTGCCTTCATCATGTACGCCGCTCATCGTGTAATTAAGTGTTTTTACATCCAGTTTCTCTACTTCCATCAACGGGTTAATAAAGTTAAGGCCACTGTTAAGCACATCGCTTTGCACTTTACCGAATAGTTTCTTTACGCCAACCTGACCGGCATCAATCTGTATAACGCATGCAGTAAGGATACCGATCAATATCATAATTAAACCCACAATCCTTGCGGGACCGGCAAAACGTTTAAGTTCATCTGTACCGCGGCTAAAACTAATGCCCACGATAAATACAACGAAACCAAGAATAATAAGTATCATATTAATTTTTTTGTTTTAAAAATACAATCATTGCGGCCACCGAAGGTATTGCATTCCAAAGTACAGCCTTCAGTAATTAATTCTAAATATATAAGCAGGCTGTTTGCCATAAATATTACAAGTGTAATTGCCTCGAACAGACAATAATTATATATCTTGTTTGCCTAACTAACTACAGCCCTATGTTTAGAGCCTTTTGCCTTTTTATATTTCGCATTACCGGTTGGGCTACAGATAAAAATACCCCATCTGAAATAAAACGTTGTATTGTAATTGCAGCCCCGCATACCAGCAACTGGGATTTTTGGTACGCTATGGCATTTTTTGCCATTTACAGGTTAAACATACGCTATACCATAAAAAAAGAATGGATGCAATTCCCATTTAGTTTAATTACCAAACCCTTGGGAGGTATTGCGATTGACAGAAGCCCTCGCAAAGAAAATGAAGGGCGCATTAGCCACACCGAAGCAATGATCGACCTCTTCAAAGACGAAAAAGAACTCATTGTTTTAATTACCCCTGAAGGCACCCGCAGCAAACAGGAACATTGGAAAACCGGCTTTTATCATATTGCCAAAGCCGCAGGGGTACCGGTATGTTTAGGTTATATTGATTACAAAAATAAAATAGCCGGCATTGCCAAAACAATTTACCCAACCGATATGGAAAAGGACATGAAAGAGATCATGACATTTTATAAAACCAAACATGGAAAATTCCCGGAGAAGTTTAGTGCAGATGTTAATTATGAATAATACTTTCCCGGCATTTTATGTACGTTTTTTTGAGCCGGGCCGAAGAACAGGAATGAAGCTTTACTTGCGTCGCACTCTTGTACGTTCGGTTCCTGTATCAGCTTTGGCCTTCCATTTCTCATGCTGCCTTAAAAGCCGGCCGTTACTTATTTTAATATTACACAGGAAGCCAAAGATGCCATATATATGCAGATGAAAGGATTGCGACGCAACGAAGATGCCATAAAAAACTACAGTTGGTATCACCAAATCCTAATCCCGGTAATTAGAATTTATTTTTAATTCAAGACACAATATTGTTAACTCTATTAAATTATTCCTCTGCAATCAAAATATCCCAGGGCTTTAACACCAGGCTGCCTCCTTTTTTCAAAACTCTATTTGTAAGCAGATCCGTGCCTTTGTCAAAATTGTAAATTACTGACGAAGACAGTAATTAGTTTTTTCATTATTGAGAACTACTTTAATTACCAAATACAAGTTAGACAAGTCATCACCTTAGCAGGCCATTAAGATGTTATTATGAAAGAATTCGGATTACATTGGCATAAGATAATTCATCAGAAGTTTTTCCAGGTAAAGAAACGATCAATCCATTTTCATTTCTTTCAAAAGACAAAGACTGTTTAGTTGGCAACCATTCTACTTTTTGAATTTCTTTCTGGAAATGTTCACTGTCCTTTGCCAAACTTTTTATTACCAGCTTTCCATCTTCAGGCCATCCCAATGCAGTTGCATAAAGCACATCGCCTTTTGTAGCAAAGCGAATGTCTTCATGCGTAAATGGTTTGCCCTTTCCTTCATTGAACCCTTGTGCACTCAATGCAGCAGAAGCTTGTTGTGCAGGCCCTTCGCCAAATATTTTCCACGGTCTTGTTGCATAAATGCTTTCACTGTTTACTTTCATCCATACTCCTATTTCTACCACGATCTTTCTTTCTTTTTCATCAATAGAACCATCGCCACGAACAGGAACATTCAACATTAAATTTCCATTCTTGCTTACAATATCAATTAAAGTTTGAATAACTGTTTTCGAACTTTTATATCCATTGTTTTCATACAATCCACGATCGTAATGCCAGCCACCAATGCAGGTATCAGTTTGCCATGGCAGCGGCTGAATCTCGTTGGCCTGGCCTCTTTCAATATCCCATACCATTGCCTTGCGTTGGCTTTCATCTAAAATTTTCCCATTGATCACTGCACGAAGTTCGCCATGCTCTTTAATGCTCTTATTGTACAGGTGAGCAGCAATGCGTAAGCCTGCATCGCTCACAGGCCATAATGGCAATTGCGAATCATCGAAATAAACTACATCGGGATTATACTTGTTTATGAGATCTATTGTGCGGTTGTAAAATTTATCACAATAATCTTTTGAAGGCGTAGTTATTACTCCTTCTTTCCATTCCCAGTTATAGTCTTTGCTCAGCTCATGGTTTTGCGCATACAGCTCCTGGGGATCTAACCCTTCCCACCATTTTCCTTTGCCATCTGCTTTGGTGAGTTTTCCATCGTAAGGCACACCTGCCCATTCTCCTTTCTTATCAGAACGTTGAGCAGGCTCATACCACATCCATGCATGCGATGCATGAACACTTACACCAAACGGAAGACCATTATTTTTTGCAGCCTTCGCCCAACCACCAATCAAATCTTTCTTTGGACCAACCTTAACCGAGTTCCATTGCTTTTGATATTTACTATCGTACAAATCAAAATTGTCGTGGTGATTGGCAAGCGCCATGAAATATTGTGCACCTGCATTTTTATACAAGCTCACTAATTCTTCAGGATCCCATTTCTCCGCCTTCCATTCATTGATCACATCTTTAAATCCAAATTTTGAAGGGTGACCATATTTTTTAAGATGATACAAGTAATGAGATGAGCCCTCTTCATACATTCCCCTTGCATACCAGTCACCGTGTTCGGGCTGGCATTGAGGTCCCCAGTGTGCCCACATCCCAAACTTGGCATCACGAAACCAATCCGGCGTTTTATAATTCTCTAACGACTCCCATGTTGGTTTAAATGGGCCATCGGTTAACGGTTCAATTTTTAAATTTTTTACATCTAAAAAAGGCATTGCACCTGCATAATTTTTTAACAGCAAAGCAGGTGTTGCAGCTAATAATCCTTTAATAAGTTTTCTTCTTTCCATGTGTTGTTTTTACTATTCTGAAAATATAAATGATTTTAGTTTCTGTTCTAAAATTTATTTTTTGTTACCAGCTTTTGTTAGTTGTGGCATCGCCGGTTGTGTCACTCACTGCATCGTTTGGAACATTTTTC
>JANXWM010000452.1 GCA_025351145.1 Chitinophagaceae bacterium | reverse complement strand
TCCTAAATTAGAAAATAGTGCTTCTCTGTGGGCCTTTTTACGGCCGAGGTTGTTGTTTTTATTTCCGTGACGCATGACGTTTTATTTTGTAGCCTTATACCGTGTCAGGAATTATAAGACTTTGCTTTTTACCATCAAAGGCAATAAGCGGTTATTGATTAAAAAATAATTATCTGTCCAGATCATCCAGGCCAAGCTTGTTAAGGTCCATACCAAAATGTAAACCTCTTTCGCCTAATACCTGTTCTATTTCGCTTAAGCTCTTCTGGCCGAAGTTCCTGAATTTCATCAGGTCTTCCTGCTCGTACTGTACAAGTTCGCTTAATGAATTGATCTTGGCAGCTTTTAAGCAATTGAAAGCACGAACCGAAAGGTCTAAATCTTCCAATGGCGTTTTCAATACTTTACGTAGCTGAAGAACTTGCTCATCCACTACATCTTCTTTCTTGTCTTCTTTATTATCGAAAGTAATGTTCTCATCGGTAATGATCATCAAATGCTGAATCAAAATACGTGAAGCCTGCTTTACAGCATCTTCAGGATGAATAGTACCATCTGTGTGAACATCAAGGATCAGTTTTTCATAATCTGTTCTTTGTTCAACGCGGTAATTCTCGATAGAATATTTTACATTCTTAATTGGCGTATGAATAGAATCTACAGGGATAAAGCCAAATGGAGTGTCCTTTAACCTGTTCTCTTCAGATGGAACATAGCCACGTCCTCTTGCAATGGTAACTTCAATATCTAACCTTGAACTGCTGTCCATAGTGCAAATAACCAGTTCGGGGTTCATTACTTCAAAACTCTGAGTGGCATCGCCAATCATGCCTGCAGTAAATTCAGTTTTTGATTTAATGCTCAGCATTACTTTTTCATTCACCACATCATGGTCAACTTTCTTCCTGAAACGAACCTGCTTCAGGTTAAGTATCATTTCTGTCACATCTTCTGTAATACCTTTAATCACTGCGAATTCATGATCTACGCCTTCAATCTTTATGCCTGTAATAGCATAGCCTTCCAGGCTGTTCAGTAACACCCTGCGTAAAGCATTGCCAATTGTTAAGCCATAACCTGGCTCCAATGGACGAAATTCAAACTGTCCTTCAAAATCAGTTGCTTTCTGTAAAACTATTTTGTCAGGCTTCTGAAAGTTTAATATGGCCATATTAAAACTTGGTTTTTATTTTACTTATTATCCAGCCTCAAAATAAAGCTGAAGTTTTTTCTTTTTTTGTTGATTCAACAGTTGTATTTCAATGATACTTCTCTTGCGTCGCACTCTTGTACTGAGGTAATTTTATTCAGCAGTAACAACAATAATCTTATTACTTAGAATACAATTCCACGATCAGTTGCTCCTTAATATTCTCAGGAACACTTTCTCTTTCAGGATAGGTAATAAATGTACCCTTCTTCTCATTATCGTTCCAGTCTAACCAGCCAAACTTTGGATTTTTACCGCGGATAAAGCTGGTAACAGAAGTGTTTGCAGCACTCTTGTCTTTAAGGCTGATAATGTCACCAGCTTTCAACTGGTATGAAGGGATATTCACCACTTCACCATTAACAGTAATATGTTTGTGACTTACCAACTGACGGGCAGCAGGCCGTGAAGGAGAGATACCCAGGCGGTAAACAGTGTTATCTAATCTTGCTTCAAGCAATTTGATCAGGTTTTCACCTGTAACACCTTTAATACGTGAAGCTTCTTCAAACGTATTACGGAATTGGCGTTCCAATAAACCGTAAGTATATTTTGCTTTCTGTTTTTCTTTTAACTGTAAAGCGTATTCACCTGGTTGTTTGCGTTTGCGCGTAGCGCCATGCTGACCAGGAGGAACGGATGTTTTGGTAAGATATTTACCATTGCCAAGGATCGGTTCGCCAAACTTTCGGCAGATCTTGGTTTTAGGACCTGTGTAACGTGCCATTAATTTATTTTTTTTGATTTTTTAGTGACGATGCAGCATTATTAAAAATCTAAAATGAATGCTGCACCCGGTTATAAATATTTACGATTTCAGATTGTTGATTAAACTTTGTTCATAACAAATCATAAATCTAAAATCGTACTTCGTAAATTTTCTATACTCTTCTTTTCTTTGGAGGACGGCAACCGTTGTGCGGAAGCGGTGTAACATCTTTAATCATCGTGATCTCAATGCCATTTTGAGCAAGGGAGCGGATAGCCCCTTCACGTCCGGCTCCAGGGCCTTTTACGTAAACATCTACTTTTTTCAATCCTGCTTCAATTGCTACTTTAGCTGCATCGGCAGCAGCCATTTGAGCTGCATAAGGCGTATTCTTTTTAGAACCCCTAAAGCCCATTTTACCTGCAGAAGACCAGCTGATAACCTGACCCTGCTTGTTGGTAAGAGAAACGATAAGATTGTTAAATGTGGCGTTGATATGAGCATCTCCATATACATCAACTTTTACCACTCTTTTCTTTGCAGCCGTTTTGCCGCTGTTTTGACCTTTACCGGAGGCTGCGCCTTTGCCGGTAGCTTGTGCTTTTGCCATAATTTTTTGAGGTAGTCTTTAATATGAAAAAATCCCTGTTGAAGGGAACCTTCCAATTCTCCTTTCACGCTTTTGGGCGGAATATCCAAATTGAAATGGGTTTTTTATAAATGAGCAGTGAGCATCCATTGTAAATACTCACTGCTTTATTTTATTTCTTAGGCGCTTTCTTCTTGCCGGCAACGGTTTTACGCTTGCCTTTTCTTGTACGGCTGTTGGTACGGGTACGCTGTCCACGAACGGGTAAACCTTTACGGTGACGCAGACCACGGTAACATGCAATGTCAAGCAAGCGTTTAATACTTGTTTGTACTTCACTGCGCAACTGACCTTCTACTTTAAACTCATTGGTGATGATATTGCGGATAGCACCCTGCTCTTCGTCATTCCATTCGTGTACTTTCTTATCGTAGCTGATACCAGCTTTATCAAGAATGTATTGTGCTGTAGATTGACCTATACCGAAGATATAAGTAAGTCCTATTTCGCCTCTTTTGTTTTTTGGTAAGTCTATACCGGCAATACGAGCCATACTTTAATTTTAGATTTACGATTTTTAGATTTACGACTGTTCTTATCCCTGGCGCTGTTTAAAGCGGGGATTTTTTTTGTTAATGATGTACAGCTTGCCCTTACGACGAACAATTTTACAATCTACGCTGCGTTTTTTAACGGATGCCCTAACTTTCATTTTATTAAAGTTTTCCTATTTGCTAATTCGTTATCAGCCAGTGGTTAATAACTGTTTATTTATATCTGAAAATAATCCTGCCCCTTGTTAAATCATAAGGACTCATTTCAACTCCCACTTTATCGCCTGGTAAAATCCTTATGTAATTCATCCGCATTTTTCCAGAGATGGTAGCCAGTATTTCGTGCCCGTTTTGCAATTTAACCTTGAACATAGCATTGCTTAAAGCTTCTAAAATAACTCCATCCTGTTTAATCAACGGTTGTTTTGACATAAATTTTTTCGGAGCGCGAAGATAGTAGAATGCAATGGAATAAGAAAAAAATATAGAAAAATTTTCCACAAATGGGGAAAACAAACTTAAAATAAGGCTTTTGCACCATTTGAAACAAGCATTAAATGCAATTCTTTGCTTATTAATTCATAATGCTGTTGATTGAAAGTGCAAGTTGCTTCGGCTTACCTAACGTTCTTTAAACGTATTATTATAATGGAAGGAAAGGAAATCAATATCAGGGAAATATTTATCTGGAAGATTTAGTATTTGATTTTCGTGACGCTTAAATATCGAAATGAAGGTTTCCTTTTCTTTGATACGAGTAAGTTGTCCCGAGATGCATATTTTGAAATCAGATTTTATACCAATGTACCCCAATTCAAACGATTTGTCGTGTGTATTGCAAAGGCAAATCCCATTTTTAGGATTCAATCTATGTTCTTCATGAGTTGACCATTTTAAAATATGGCTTGCAACTAACAAGTTTGGAATATCTAACTTACATATGGCGCAAGAGTGATAATAATTACCAACGATTACTTTTCTAAACAGTGATTGATTTATTCTGGCTTTCACTATTCGATCCACATTTATTCCTTTTTTATTTTCCAATAATTCTGTTTGAAGCGATAGATACTCGTTTGCATCAAGTACCATTTCGACAATACTTTTATTTTGATACTGGGCGAGCAACCTTTCACTTTCATATAGCATATCTTCCCAATTTTGGGTAAATTCATTATAAATAGCGATTGCATTGTTCCCGGGGTTGGCTAACCCTTTTAGGCCTCTATTTTTATGATAAGGATCAAGTCCTGAAAAATGAACTAATTTATAAGCAACTGCTCCCGGTGTTCTATCAAGTAGCGCCGCTAATTTTTTTACTTCAGGATTGCTTGCATGGAATTGGCCGTAAGGAATTTTGGTATACAAATTCATTACTAAAATAAATTCATTTCTACTCCAATTACGCTTTTCCATTAAACGGTTTTTCTATTTCTCTTAGAGCTTTTTCAATTTGTGATATGGCTTGAAGATATTCTTCTTTTAATTCATCAACACAAACACTTTCCAGTTCTGAGTTGAGCAGATGCAGAGCACTATTCAAAGCTGTTTCGATAATTTCATTATTCATAATCAATATTTTTATTGAGCAAGTTACGCAGAGTCTTTTTTGCGTTTCAACACTTTTAAATCGCATCCCATATTATAATTACTTTCCAACCCAACTTTCGAAGTTCCCGAATCTTTTTTTTGTCCCTTATTACATTAGTTTCAATTTTTTTATACCAAAATTTTTTATTCGTTTTGGGCATTACATAATTCTTACAGCTTTTATGACCATGCCAAAAACAACCATTGACAAAAATTAAGCAGCTATACTTTGTAAGTTTTATATCGGGCTTGGAAGGCAAGTTTTTATCATGGAGGCGAAAACGAAGGCCTTTGGAAAAAAGGAATTTACGTACTAAAAGTTCGGGTTTGGTGTTTTTCCCTCGAACTTTTGACATAACCTCGCTTCTTTTTTGTTTATTGAAAACGTCTGCCACAAAATAAAACTTATAAGTTTAAACTCTATGAAATATTTATTTACAACTAAGAATGTTTCAGCCTAATCAAAGATATACAGTACAAGAGTGCGACGCAAGAGGCGATGCTATGAAATACCCATAGCCGGGTACATAAAATTAATTTAGAATAGTAACGGGTAAAATTATTTGCCACTGGTTGGGGTTTAAACCCGCCACCCGGTAATCGATGAGCCTGCTGTAACGGATACCAAAGATGAGTGACTGCTGGTTCCACCATTTGGTATCGAAATAAATTTCGGCACCGTAAGACCGATATTGCGTATTGATGCCTGTTTTTAAGCTCTTTGTATTTGAGTAATCATAATACGCATTGGCCCGTATGCGGCGGAAATAAACGAGGTTGGCAAAACCCCAATCCGGATATAAGAGAGGGAACTGGTAATTGGCGCTAAGTTTAAAAACCCGTGGGCGGTCTATTGCATCGTAGCCGCGGGAGAAAGGGAAATTATTGGTAAAAGCATAATCACCGGCCGTATCTCTTTGCTGGTACGCAGCACTTAATACAAGGTTATGCGTTTTGGAAATTCCGGGCAGGTAAAGTGTTCCGCTTGCGAGCAGTTGGTGCGCCGTATACTTCTCTATTATGTTCCTGTACTGAAGTACAAAAGTCTGGCCCCATCGTGGATAGATTTGCTGTGTGGCTTTTTGTATTTGACCAGTGTATATAATCTTGGCTTGTATATAATTGAAATGGAGATTGCTAAGGAATTGCTTGGCAAAACCACTCCATTGAACATTATTAATATTATAAGTGGTTGTAAGCGAGATGTTGCGGATTTGTTTGCCTCCAGATAAATTTATAGGTAACCTAACCCCTGCTGCTGCATTAAATTCGTTCCATGTTAAAGTGGTATCGCTGTTGAGCCGCCCGTTCCTGTTCCAGGTTTGGTTGATGTCTAACACGGGCTGTACATACCAGCCTCCATATACTGCGGTATAACCAAGCCGGTTGTATTTTTCGTTGGCATTGTAGCCATAATAAATTTGACTCTGCAGCGTGTTCAGCACATTTTCTCCATAGATATTAAATGAATAATCGGGATGGTCGAGGTAGGGGTTCCAGCTGTGGAAATTAAAAGGCCTGAAAAGCTTTGGATATTTTGTGACTTTATACTGAGTTGGTGGAAGCTCAGATAGAACTTCGTTGTCTTTCTGTTTAAAAGGTTTTGTTACAAAAAGATTGGTGAGTGTATCATTCGTGTTTATAGCTTCCCACTCAGCAGGTAATTCTGCAAGCCTGTAACCACCGCTGGTAAAGGCGCTTGCAACAAGCATTCCATTTGTTGTAAATGTTGCTTGATATAAACCGGTCTGATAATTTGCAAGGCGGTAATTTTTATTGTTAGCATTTATGTATGCCCATATTTCGTCCCTGCCATTATTAGAACTCGTATACAAAAGTGTATCGCCTTTTACAACAGGAAAGCCAATAATGCGGTTCTTTACGGGAAGAATAACATTAACAGTTCCATCGCTGATATTTATTTTTTCGATACCCATTTCGCCTTTATCATTCCGTACCATTACAAACAAAAACTGATCGTCAGCAGAAAACTTTGGAAAGGAATAAAGCTGGTGGTTGTTATTAGTGAAACGCTTGCTGACTCTGCCATCCATATTCATCACCACAATATCGCTCTGCAGGTTATCTTTCATTTCTACGGCAGCTATTGAATTACCATCGTGCGAAATATCAGGAGAAAAATATTTGGTATGTGTGCTGATCTTTTTTTCTTCACCGCTCTTTACATCAAGTGTTTTTATTACGCTGAAATCCCTGTTACCCCAGCGTATATCGGGCTGATAAGCTGCATAAACAACCTTCCCGTTATTGTAAGAAAAGTAATCATCGTAAGCAATATCTCTTACTGCAATTTTTTCTTCTCTTCCTTTTGTATGAACCATGTACAATGCAGGAATATCTTTGCCGGTAGTTTTTAAAGCAATTACAGAACTGTCGTTTACAAAGTATGGATAGCGGTAATTTATCACATTGTTATTTTCTGTTGATGTAACCCACTGCAAAGGCTTTTTTGCATCATCCTTTATCCATTGGGCATGATAAAATGTAAATGCATCTTTTACAAATTTGTCATAATCAACGCCGCTATACTTTTTCACTGCGCCCTGCATTGGGTAAAATAAAGGCTTAAAAGAAGCTGCATCCTGTGTAACTTTTTTCCAGAAATCTTCTCCATATTTTTCTCTGCCATAAGCCACAAGCAAATAACCCAGCTCGTAATGCCCCGGAATATAATTTCTCAAAGAACCATTGCGCAACTGCATATAATTGTAATGCCGGTTTTCGTAGTACAAACTTTTATACGCATTAAAGAATTGCGGTAAGCGGCCACGGCCCTGTTCGCTAAGCATGGTTTCATTGTACACTGCATCACCTTCAAAAAACCAGTCGGATACTGAAGCTGCATTGGCAAGGGCCTGCCCGTTTTCTCCAAACAATATGCGCATTGACCTTGATGCGCCTACATTAAAATTGCTGTATTGCTGTACATGGCGAAATTCGTGAATAGCAAGGTTATCTGCCCAGTTCTGTGCACCAAGTTCAAAGGCATCCTGCGGAGGCATTAAATAGAACTCGCTTCGGTACGGGCCTAGACCAACATAAGCGTTAGAAAGAGTTGCATCTTTTTGAAGTACTATGCTTACTTTTCTTATTTTACTGCCAATCGTATTGCTGTAATCTTTCTGTAAGCCGTGCGTAACTGAAGCAATTCGCTGCGCAATGGAATCAAGCCCTTTGGGAAATATAACCCTTACGGTGTCGGTATTGATCTGTTTCCATTTTATTGACGACGGGGAACCGCCAAACCGTTGCGCGGCTGCCACATTAAAAGTAAAGAGAAAAAAAAGAAAGAGAGCCGGGTGGCTGCTTATGCGCATGAAATATTTTTGGTGAAGATAGCAGATAAAACAAAAACCATTCTGCCCCCGGGCAGAATGGTTTTGCAAAACAAATTATAAATTATTTCAGGCCATCACTTCATCGGTAAGATGAACCTTTGTCATTTGATAGTAATGGTTCTGCAGCTGATGAATATAATGCACATTGGGGTGCTGCCTTATATCTTCGCGCCACCACATTTCTAATGTAGAAAAATCGTCTTTCTTTGGTATCACCAGCCTGAAAGATCCTTTCTTGTATTTAACACTCCCGTCAGGTGCTTCTTCCTTTGTAAAATTAAGTTTCATTAACTCATCATCATTAATCGCAATCGGGAAAAGGTGCTCCGTCCCGTACCAGAATTCCTGTACATCAGTTTCTACGCAAACCTGTTTTTCATCGCCGTTCAGGCGGTTTACTTCGCCATGGCGAAGCTGGCCCTCGTATTCGGCCATTACATAATCTCCAATTTTAATTTCACTGAATTTTATCATGGTTCAATCGTTTTATTTTTTTCCAATTTACAAATCATTTTAAAACTGTCAATTAATTTTCTGCAGATTCTTTATTACTTGCTTTAAAAGTCATTTTATGGGCCCGGCAGAAGTACATGCATGAAGCTTCTCTTGCGTCGCACTCTTGTACAGTTTAATTGGAGATTGAGCTTTTACCAAAGCGAATAATCCGGGCATAATTGAAAAGCTGGGCCAGCGAATTACTAAGGCCAGCCCACTTACAAAACTTTCAGTGAAGCCCGAAAAAAAGGAAATTAAAAACCGGTAAAAGTTTATACAACAGCTTACCGGGCTTAAAAGCAGCAACCGGATTATTTACATTTCCACGCCATCCATCTTATGTGTTTTGGCATTGCCTTTATTGTTCACCTTACCAAGAAATGATTGTTTTACACTGAGGTCTTTCGACACATTTACATTGGCATTGCCTACACCGGTATTATCAATGTTCATGGTTTGCACAAGCAGGTCGCTGCCTTCAAACTCACCCACGCCTTTGTTTTTTATACTCGCATCCGTTGCGCTGCCAAGCAAAGTAATGTTTCCCACGCCTTTGTTGTTTACCGTAAGCTTATCTGCATTCAGTTTAAGGTTCACATTACCTACATTTTTACTGTCAAGGTTAAAAGCGGAACTCTTCATAACGCTTTCAGAGCTTACATTTCCAATAACCGCCACATCAAGGTTTTTTATTTGTTTAAAAACAACATATACGTTCCATCTCAGGTTTTTATTTTCTTTCTTATCGCTGAAATTGATGTCGTTGTTCTTCATTTTCGGCATCGTAATAGCCAGTGTGCTGCCCTCATTGGTTACAGAAAAAAGATCCATCACATTATCATCTGCTTCTATTTTCACCGATTCGTTATCACCCTGGGTCAATACCAGTTCATACAAACCTTCGGCACGAATGCCGTCAAAAGATTTTATGCTAAAGTCTTTTGTAATAATCTTTCCGCTTGGTTCAATGGTTTCCTTTTTCTGCGCCATTACTGCTCCCGCACTTAATAAAAGCACTATAAATGCTGCTGTTGTTTTTTTCATGATTCCTGATTTATTAATAATTAACGAAATATTTCGTAGATAAAATAAGTCCAAGTTTTTTACTGCCATCTTTTAATTATGCTAAGCGGTTTACAGCATATTTAAAAGGCAGTTTATGAGCCTAGCGACAGGTTATCTATGAAGCTTTACTTGCGTCGCACACTTGTAGGGTTGGATTGGAGATTGGGCTTTTATTGAAGCGAATGACCGGTGTAATAGATGAGTATTATTAGCTGAGAAAAGTAAATAGCATTTTCA